>DFND01000045.1 GCA_002375895.1 Firmicutes bacterium UBA3576 | reverse complement strand
GGCGTCGTCACCAAAGTCAGCGAATGAGGTCGGCTAGACGGGGGCGGTTATTCCGTCCCTTTTTCGTTTTATATGGAATTGGGGGTTGCCCGGACCCGGAAGCAGGAATCTGGGAATATTTGCAGAATAGTGTGTCTAGTATATCGTGGCACTCTTGAGAACGTGAGTGAGGGGGTGAAATATGGCGGGGTAGAGGAGTTCTGGGGTCTTCAGAGGGCATTATGATGTTAAGGGGGTTGTAGAGAGATGAACTCGTTGGTCGTTGCGGTTGCGGCCTTCGTGGCCTTCATCCTGGCGTACCGCTTCTACGGTACCTTTATTGCCGAGAAGGTTCTCGGGGTGGATCCGGACCGCAAGACTCCGGCCCACGAATTCAGGGATGATGTGGATTTCCTGCCCACCCGCAGGGAAATCCTGTTCGGGCACCACTTCACCTCCATCGCCGGCGCGGCCCCGATCGTGGGCCCGGCCATTGCCGTGATTTGGGGATGGGTGCCGGCCATACTCTGGGTTGTCTTCGGCGCCATCTTCATGGGAGCCGTGCACGACTTGGGGTCTCTCATCGTTTCGGCTCGCCACAAGGGCAGGTCCATCAGTGAGCTGACGGAGGATCTGGTGGGCCCGCGGGCGCGCACGCTGTTCCTCCTGCTTACCTTCTTCGCACTCTTAATCGTCATAGCTGTTTTCGGGTTAGTAATCGCGGTCCTATTCACCAACTATCCCCAGAGCGTGTTCCCTGTCTGGATGGAGATACCCATCGCCATTGGGATAGGGTACTGGATCTATAGGGGTGGGGGGAACCCCGTCGTGGCGGGTATCGTAGCCATCATCCTTCTGTACATCACCGTGGTCATCGGCGTCTACCTGCCTATTGAGATCCCGGCCTTTATCGGCGGCAACATCACGCTTACCTGGGTCATCATCCTGTTAGTTTACGCCTACATCGCGTCCACCTTACCGGTGTGGGTGTTGCTGCAGCCTAGGGACTACATCAACTCCCACCAGCTGTTCGTAGGGCTGACGTTGATGATCCTGGGCCTGCTGATTGCACGTCCCGAGATCGTGGCCCCGGCGATTAACCTGTCGGCGGAAGGCGCCCCGCCCTTCGTCCCGTTCCTGTTTATCACCATCGCCTGCGGAGCCATCTCCGGCTTCCACAGCATGGTCTCATCCGGGACGACGGTGAAGCAGCTTAATACCGAGCGAGACGCCAGGACCATCGGCTACGGTGGCATGATGATGGAAGGTGTGCTGGCCACGCTGGCCATCCTAGCGGCCACGGCCGGGTTCGCCTCCAGGGAGGCCTGGCAGGCGCATTTCTCCAGTTGGAGCGCGGCCAACGGCCTCGGTGCGAAGGTCTCGGCCTTCGTGGACGGCGGCGTCACCTTTGTCAGCGCCATAGGCATACCCTCCGATATCGCGGCCGGCATTCTGGCAGTTCTGGTCGTCAGCTTCGCGGCTACCACGCTGGACTCGGCGACGCGTATTCAGAGGTACATCATAGCCGAGCTGGCTGAGGACTATAACCTCAAGGCTCTGACCGGGAGGCACCCGGCGACCATCATTGCCGTCGGGACCGCGTTCCTGTTGGCCAGCATTGATGGCGGCAGGGGCGGCCTGATCCTGTGGCCCCTCTTCGGCGCCACCAACCAGCTCATGGCGGGCCTGGCGCTGCTTATCATAAGCGTCTGGCTGTTGAAGCTCCGGCGGCCGACGGTGTACACGCTCATACCGATGGCCTTCGTCCTGGCTATGACCTCCTGGGCGATGGTCGTCAACGTGAGGAACTACCTGGCCAGCGGCAATATGCTGCTGTTCGTACTGGGCCTCGGCATCATAGCGCTCGAGATATGGTTGATATATGAGGCCCTGGTGGTGTGGAACCGCGCCCGTCCCGGCGTGGCCTTAGAGCAGGCGGGGGACTAACCATCGATGGGGGGAGGCGTGCCTCCCCCCTTTAATTCATTCGTTGACAAGGCCGAGTCCCTTTGATAGTTTAGATAGGGAGCTGGCTCCGTTGACAGCCATTTCGAAGTGTGGTACAGTTATAAAGCGAATTGTGCCTGGAGGGTGACGGCCTTGCGTGAGATAATTACTCTCGCCTGTACAGAATGCAAGCGCAGGAACTATACGACGACGAAGAACAAGAACAACGACCGCGACAGGATCGAGCTGAGGAAGTACTGTCGTTTCTGTAAGACCCATACGCTACACAGAGAAACGAGGTAATTAGCTCGTCCGGGCACATAAAAGGCCAGGGATGAGGAAAAGATTACTAACAAAAGGGACTGATAGGCCCGTAGCTCTAACTGGTAGAGCAGCGGACTCCAAATCCGCGGGTTGGGGGTTCGAATCCCTCCGGGCCTGCCATTTTATTTTAGTGATTTTTGCAGAAAGCGAGGTATCCCCATGGGTTTCTTGCAACGCACGGTCAAGTTTCTGAGAGAGGTTCGAACTGAGCTGCGGAAAGTAATCTGGCCCAGCCGACAGCAAACCATAGTGTTCACGGGGGTAGTGCTAGCCGCTACCGTAATCGTGGCGTCGGCTTTGTATGTTATAGATAGCATCGTCGGTAGCGTGTTGCGGCTGGTAATACGGTAGTTGATCGGGGAGGTGAAGGGCTCCTGCGTCAGGAGCCTGAGCCTGCATGTCGGAAGAAAAGAATTGGTACGTCATTCACACCTACTCGGGGTATGAGAACAAGGTAAAGGCCAACCTTGAAAAGAGGGTTAGCTCGATGGGCATGCAGGATAAGATCTTCAGGGTCCTGGTGCCCATGGAGGAACAGCTAGAGGTAAAACACGGCAAGAAAAGGCTGGTTAAAAAGAAGGTATTCCCCGGTTATGTGCTTGTTGAGATGATTATGAGTGATGATTCCTGGTACGTGGTGCGTAACACGCCAGGAGTGACCGGGTTCGTCGGCTCGGGCAATCGTCCCATACCCCTCGATGAATTCGAAGTACAGAGCATTCTCCGTCAGATGGGCCTTGAGGAAGGTAGGCCGAAGGTGGCCTTCCGGAAAGGGCAGAATATCAAAGTTATTTCCGGGCCCTTTGACGGGTTTATCGGAGTTATAGACGAAGTCCTCGTGGACAGGGGTAAGCTAAAGGTGTACGTTTCCATGTTCGGCCGGGAGACGCCGGTGGAACTCGACTTCGAGCAGGTTCAGGAGATATAGATATAGGGGAGGTTTTTTTATGCCGAAGAAGGTCATTGCCATGGTTAAACTACAGATACCCGCCGGCAAGGCGACCCCAGCGCCGCCCGTAGGGCCTGCACTGGGCCAGCACGGCGTTAATATCATGGGTTTTTGCAAGGAGTTCAACGAGCGCACCAAAGATCAGGCCGGCCTGATAATACCTGTGGAGATCACTATTTTCGAGGATCGCTCCTTCACCTTTGTCACCAAGACACCGCCGGCCGCGGTTCTGTTAAAGATGGCCGCGGGGATCGAGAAGGCCTCCGGTGAACCCAACGTGAACAAGGTCGGTAAGGTCACCAGGCAGCAGATCCGGGAAATCGCCGAGCAGAAGATGAAGGATCTAAACGCCGCCGACATCGAAGCGGCGATGAGGATGATAGAGGGAACAGCACGTAGTATGGGTATAGAGGTCGTTGGATAGGCAGGGCTCCCTTGTGGGAGGGTCAGACCCGCCAAGACCACGAGGAGGAGATAAGATGGCTAGACGCGGTAAGAAGTACCTTGAGGTCTCAAAGAAGGTAGACAGAGACAGGTTGTATGACCCGGAAGAGGCGGTCAAGCTGGTAAAAGAGACTGCTCCAGCGTCCTTTGACGAGACAGTCGAACTGGCGGTTAGGCTGGGGGTCAATCCCAAGCACGCCGACCAGATGGTCCGCGGGACCGTGGTCTTGCCCCATGGGACGGGCAAGGCCGTAACCGTCCTGGTCTTCGCTAAGGGTGAAAAGGCTCAGGAGGCCGAAGCGGCGGGGGCCGATTTCGTAGGTGCCGAGGACCTGGTGGAGAAGATCCAAGGGGGTTGGCTCGACTTCGATGTCGCCATCGCCGCCCCGGATATGATGGGTATGGTAGGCAGGCTGGGCCGCATCTTGGGCCCCCGGGGGCTCATGCCTAATCCGAAGGCGGGCACGGTCACCTTCGACATCGCCGAAGCAGTTAAGGAGTTCAAGGCGGGCAAGATAGAGTATCGGACGGACAAGGCGGGCGTTGTCCACGCCCCCATAGGTAAGATATCCTTCGCCGACGAGGCGCTACTCGAGAACTTCCAGACCCTTATAGAGCGCCTCATCAAACAGCGGCCGGCCGCTGCCAAGGGACAGTACTTGAGGAGTATAGTCTTGTCCTCGACCATGGGACCTGGGATAAAGGTTAACCCGCAGAAGGTAACCAGGTAGGGTTGCCCTAGCTGCCCCTAGGTGGTATAATTACACACGCCGTAGACAGTAGGCGTCGAAAGACTTAATCAAGCGTAAGCTGGCCTACCGAGGCGCAACGGGATGCGTGGTTATTCTGGCCTTCACTGTCTACGTGAAGGCCCTTTATTTTGACGCAAGGAGGTGGCTGGATGGCTCGGAAGGCCGAAAAGCGGGAGGTCGTAGAATCTCTTAAGGAGAAGCTCCAGCGGGCGCAGGGCGCAGTCCTCACCGACTACCGCGGCCTGAACGTGGCTCAAATGACGGAGCTTAGGCGTCGGCTGAGAGAAGCCGGCATCGAGTACAAGGTGGTCAAGAACACCTTGACGTGGCGGGCCGCTCAGGAGATAGGCATGTTGGACCTCGAGTCATATTTAAAGGGCCCGACCGCCATAGCCTTCGGCTACGATGACCCCGTCGTGCCCGCCAAGACTTTAAGCGACTTCTCTAAAGAGCACAAGGAACTTGAAATTAAGGCCGGGATACTAAACGGAGCGGTCATCGACGTCTCGAAGGTGAAGGAGCTGGCCAATCTTCCCTCGAAGGACGAGCTTTTGGCCAAGGTGGCGGGCGGCATCAAGGCTCCGCTGGCCGGATTCGCCTTTGTTACCAGTGGCTTGCTCAGGAGTTTGGTTGCAGTCATCGACGCCGTGAGGACTCAGCGTGAGGAACAGGCTTCATAAATCTTGGAGGTGGATGAGTTGAGCAAGGTGCAGGAAGTGCTGGATATCGTTAAGGGAATGACAGTTCTGGAACTAGCAGAATTGGTAAAGGCTTTTGAGGAGGAGTTCGGTGTTTCCGCCGCTGCCCCCGTGGTCGCTGCTGTAGGCCCGGCGGCCGGTGCGGCTGAAGCGGGCGCTGAGGAGGAGCAGACGGAGTTCGACGTCGTTCTGGCCTCAGTGGGCGACAAGAAGATCCAGGTCATCAAGGCGGTAAGGGAGATCACCGGCCTTGGGCTGAAGGAAGCCAAGGAGCTGGTGGACAACGCGCCGAAGCCCGTCAAGGAGAAGGTTAGCAAGGAGGAGGCCGAGCAGATCAAGTCCAAGCTTGAAGAGGTCGGCGCCACCGTGGAGATAAAGTAGCGAATAGCGTTAGCTCCCGCAGAGGCACCCAGTGGAAGGGTGCCTTTTTGCTCTTGACATGGCCATTGCTCTATGCTAGTATACTACATTGCCATCGTCTTGGTAATATACGCGAAGACTGGGAGCCGGCACGGTCCCGCAAAGAGGGGAGCCGGTATAATTCTGGCAACAAAAGGTAATAATCATCTTATGGGTTACTCAGCGGCGGCAATACCCAAAGGCGAGCTTATAGACGACCTATAGGTCTCGCTTTTGGTTGTTTTACTTCATCCAGACTTCCGGGGTCAACAAGGGCACAAGGAGTTGAGAGGTGGATGGCCATCGCTAACCCGTCTCAGAGGACTGAGCGCAGGAATTTCGGCCGTATCAAGGAGATCCTCAACGTTCCGAACCTCATCGAGATCCAGCGAAACTCCTACGAGTGGTTCCTCAAGGAGGGTCTCAAAGAGGTCTTCGAGGACGTATCACCCATTCAGGACTTCACCGGGAACCTCGTGCTGGAGTTTATCGATTACACTCTCCTCGAGCCAAAGTACTCGGTCGAGGAATGTAAGGAGCGGGATGTAACTTATGCGGCCCCGCTCCGGGTAAGGGTGCGCCTTATCAACCGCGAGACCGGAGAGGTTAAGGAACAGGAGGTCTTCATGGGGGACTTCCCGTTGATGACTGAACAGGGCACGTTCATCATCAACGGCGCTGAGCGGGTGGTCGTCAGCCAGCTTGTCAGGTCGCCCGGGGTGTACTACTCTGAGGAAGTGGATTCGGGAGGGAACAGGCTTTACAGCGCCACCATCATCCCCAACAGGGGCGCATGGTTGGAATTCGAATCCGATGCGAGCAACGTCCTGTCCGTGAGGGTGGACAGGGCCCGTAAACTGCCGGTCTCAGTCCTCTTGAGAGCTGTTGGCTATGGTTCTGACGAGGAACTCTACGCCATAATGGGAGACAACCAGTACACGCAGGCTACGCTGGAGAAAGATCCCACCTCCTCCCAGGAGGAGGCCTTGCTGGAGATCTACAAGCGGCAGAGGCCTGGCGAGCCGCCCACGGTGGAGAGCGCTCGGACCCTATTGGAGAGCATGTTCTTCGAGGCCAGGCGATATGACCTGGCTCGCGTCGGACGCTATAAGGTCAACAAGAAGCTGGCCATTCGGAAACGGGTCGTCGGGCAGGTGGCTGCCGAGGATATCGTAGACCCGGAAACAGGAGAGATCTTGGTTGCGTCCGATACGCCCATCACTAGGCCCGCGGCCGAGAGGATAGAACAGGCCCGTATATCCCGTGTTCACATCAAGCTGGAGGACGGCACTGTAATCCCAGTAGTGGGCAACGGCGCGCCCGAGCTAAGCCAGCGCACTCTGACCAAGGAGGACCTGGCCGCCGCCGTGAACTACCTCCTGGGCATGTTCTTCGGCGTCGGGGAGGTCGATGATATCGACCACCTGGGGAACAGGCGTCTGCGTTCGGTGGGCGAGCTGCTGCAGAACCAGTTTCGAATTGGACTCGCCCGCATGGAACGGGTGGTCAGGGAGCGTATGACCATTCAGGATGTGGACATCGTCACCCCGCAGGGGCTGATAAATATAAGGCCGGTCGTGGCCGCCATTAAGGAGTTCTTCGGCTCCAGTCAGTTGTCTCAGTTCATGGACCAGACGAACCCGCTGGCCGAGCTCACGCATAAGAGGAGGCTTTCCGCGCTGGGGCCCGGCGGGCTCAGCAGAGAGCGGGCCGGGTTTGAGGTCAGGGACGTGCACCACTCTCACTACGGCCGCATGTGCCCCATAGAGACTCCCGAAGGGCCCAATATCGGCCTTATCGGTTCCCTGAGCACCTATGCCAGGATTAACGAATTCGGGTTTATTGAAACTCCCTACAGGAAAGTGGATAAGGAACGCGGCGTTGTGACCAACGAGATCGTCTACCTCACGGCTGACGAGGAGGACGAGAACGTCATAGCACAGGCCAACGCCCCCTTGGACGAAGAGGGTCACTTTCTCGAGGAGAGGGTCACGGCCCGGTACAAGCACGAGATCATCGTGGTGCCGCGGGAAGAAGTGGACTACATGGACGTGTCGCCCAAGCAGGTGGTCTCGGTGGCCACCGCCCTGATCCCCTTCCTGGAGAACGACGACGCCAACCGAGCCCTCATGGGATCCAACATGCAGCGGCAGGCGGTGCCTTTGTTGACCAGCGAGGCCCCGTTGGTTGGTACCGGCATGGAGGGAAAGGTGGCCGAGGATTCCGGCGTGGTGCTGCTCGCACGACGTGCAGGGGTAGTAGAGCGAGTCACCGCCACTGAGATCGTCATCAGGGCCGATGAACCTGACGACTCGGGTTCGACCCTTGACACTTACAAGCTGATGAAATTCGCCCGGTCTAACCAAGGCACCTGCATGAATCAGCGGCCCATCGTTCGCAAGGGCCAGAGGGTCTCCAAGGGTGAGGTCACAGCGGATGGGCCTTGCACTGACCACGGTGAACTAGCACTGGGCAAGAACGTCCTCGTGGCCTTCATGCCCTGGGAGGGCTACAATTACGAGGACGCCATCCTCATCAGCGAGAGGTTGGTGAAGAAGGACGTCTTCACCTCCATTCATATAGAGGAACACGAATGTGATGCGCGAGACACCAAGCTCGGTCCCGAGGAGATCACCCGCGATATACCCAACGTGGGCGAGGACGTGCTGAAGAACCTGGACGAGCGGGGAATAATCCGAGTGGGCGCCGAGGTGAGGCCCGGCGACATCCTCGTCGGCAAGGTGACGCCGAAGGGCGAGACCGAGTTAACGGCGGAGGAACGTCTCCTGAGGGCTATCTTCGGCGAGAAGGCCCGTGAGGTCAGGGATACCTCGCTCAGGGTCCCTCACGGCGAAAGCGGTATCGTCGTGGACGTCAAGGAGTTCTCGCGCGAGGCCGGAGATGAGCTCTCGCCGGGCGTGAACCGGCTGGTGAGGGTGTACGTGGCCCAGGAGAGGAAGATCTCCGAGGGCGACAAGATGGCCGGGCGGCACGGAAACAAGGGCGTGATCGCCAAGATCTTGCCCGAGGAAGACATGCCTTACCTGCCGGACGGTACGCCGGTGGACATCGTCCTCAACCCCCTCGGGGTTCCCTCCAGAATGAACATCGGACAGGTTCTGGAGACCCACCTCGGGTGGGCCGCCAAGGCCTTGGGGATCAAGGTAGCCTCGCCGGTTTTCGACGGAGCCACCGAGGAGGACATATTCAAGGCCTTAGAGGAAGCTGGGCTGAAGAAGGACGGCAAGACGATTCTCTACGACGGCCGGACGGGCGAGCCCTTCGACAATGAGGTGACCGTGGGCTACGTGTACATGCTCAAGTTGGCCCACCTGGTGGACGACAAGATCCACGCCCGTTCTACCGGCCCGTACTCGCTGGTCACCCAGCAGCCCCTCGGGGGCAAGGCGCAATTCGGTGGGCAGCGTTTCGGAGAAATGGAGGTCTGGGCCCTGGAGGCCTATGGGGCGGCCTTTACCCTGCAGGAACTTCTCACCGTCAAATCGGACGACGTCGTCGGCCGGGTGAAGACCTACGAGGCCATCGTGAAGGGTGAGAACGTCCCTGAACCAGGTGTACCGGAATCCTTCAAGGTGCTCATCAAGGAACTGCAGAGCCTCGGGTTGGCCGTTAAGGTCCTCTCGGAGAACGATGAGGAGATCGAGATCAAGGAATCCGAGGACGACTTCGATAGCGGGGCCGGTCCTCTGGGGTTCAATATCCAGGGCCAGGAACGGGATGAGCCCGAGGACCTAGATGAGGCCCAATGAAGGACGGATAGGCATCAAGGTGTCGTTGGGCAAATTAACCGTTTAAGGGGGAACAGCCCTTGCTAGACAATTTTGATTCCATCCGCATCGCCCTCGCATCTCCGGAGCAAATTCGTGAGTGGTCAAGAGGTGAGGTCAAGAAACCCGAGACCATCAACTACCGCACCCTGAAGCCGGAACGCGAAGGTCTGTTCTGCGAGAAGATCTTCGGGCCGCAAAAAGACTGGGAGTGTCATTGCGGCAAGTATAAGAGGGTGAGGTACAAGGGGATCATCTGCGACCGGTGCGGGGTGGAAGTTACCCGTTCCAAGGTCCGTCGTGAACGGATGGGACATATCGAGCTGGCAGCTCCTGTATCCCATATCTGGTTTTTCAAGGGGATCCCCAGTCGCATGGGGCTGCTCCTGGACATGTCTCCCAGACAGCTGGAAAAGGTGCTGTATTTCGCCGCCTATGTGGTGATCGACCCAGGCAACACGCCGCTGATGGAAAAGCAGCTCCTGACCGAGAACGAATACCGGGATTACCGGGAGAAGTACGGGAACGCTTTCAAGGCCGGTATGGGAGCGGAGGCCATTAAGGAATTGCTAGAGGCCCTGGACCTGGATGAACTTTCCGCTGAGCTTAGGAAAGAGGTCAGGGAGTCCACCGGTCAGCGCAGAGTCCGCGCCATACGCCGGCTGGAGGTGGTCGAGGCCTTTCGCAAGTCAGGCAACGACCCCTCGTGGATGATCCTGGAGGTTATCCCGGTTATCCCGCCTGATTTGCGGCCCATGGTGCAGTTAGATGGCGGCAGGTTCGCTACATCCGACCTCAATGACCTCTACAGGCGGGTCATAAACCGGAACAACCGGCTCAAGAGGCTGTTGGACCTCGGGGCCCCGGACATCATCGTCCGCAACGAGAAACGCATGTTACAAGAGGCGGTAGACGCCCTGATCGACAATGGGCGGAGGGGCCGACCGGTTACCGGCCCGGGTAACAGGCCGCTGAAGTCCCTTAGCGACATGCTCAAGGGCAAGCAGGGCAGGTTCCGCCAAAACCTGCTGGGCAAACGCGTCGACTACTCTGGCCGTTCAGTCATAGTGGTGGGACCGCACTTGAAGCTCCACCAGTGTGGTCTGCCCAAGGAGATGGCGCTCGAGCTGTTCAAGCCCTTCGTCATGAAGAAACTGGTGGCCGACGGGTACGCCCATAACATCAAAAGCGCCAAGCGAATGGTGGAGCGCGTCCGTGACGAGGTATGGGACGTCCTCGAGGACGTGATTAAGGAGCATCCGGTGCTGCTGAACAGGGCGCCGACGCTGCACAGGCTGGGGATTCAGGCCTTCGAACCGGTGCTAGTGGAGGGGCGCGCCATTCAGATCCACCCGCTCGTGTGCCATGCATATAACGCCGACTTCGACGGTGACCAGATGGCCATTCACGTGCCGCTCTCCGCAGAAGCTCAGGCCGAGGCGCGGATCCTCATGCTTTCGTCCCATAACATACTCAACCCCAAGGACGGCGAGCCGGTGGTGACCCCCACCCAGGACATGGTCTTGGGCTGTTATTACCTCACCTTGGAGCGGGATGGGGTTCGCGGTGAGGGCAACGTCTTCTCCTCGCCCGAGGAGGCCATGATGAGCTATCAGGTGGGTTACACCCATCTCCAGGCCAAGGTCAAGGTCCGCATCGACGGTAAGCTAGTCGACACGACCGTGGGGCGCGTCATCTTCAATGACCGTCTGCCGGAGGAGCTAAAACAGGAGAGCCAGCTGCCGTACAACCGGGTGGTCGACAGGAGCGAGCTCGGCAAGCTGGTGGCCAAGTGCTACCAGCGCTACGGGCAGAGGACCACCGCCAAGCTCCTCGACGGCTTGAAGGAACTTGGGTTCCACTTCGCCACCCAGGCGGGCACCACCATCAGCGTGGCCGACATAGAGATCCCGCCGGAGAAGCAGCCTCTGCTCCGTGAGGCGGATGCGAAGGTCGAAGAAGTCGAGAGACAGTACAAGCGCGGCCTGATCACTGACGAGGAGCGTTATCAGAAGGTCATCGATATCTGGAACGACATCCGCGACAGGCTTTCGCAGATCCTCATGAACAGGCTGGGGCAGTTCAACCCCATCTACATGATGGCCATATCGGGCGCCCGGGGTAACGTACAGCAGATCACCCAGCTGGCCGGCATGCGGGGCCTGATGGCTGACCCATCAGGGCGGATCATCGAGCTCCCCATCCGGGCGAACTTCCGGGAAGGCCTCACCGTGCTGGAGTACTTCACCTCCACCCACGGGGCCCGGAAGGGCCTGGCAGACACCGCCCTGCGCACTGCTGACTCCGGCTACCTCACACGCAGGTTGGTAGACGTTGCCCAGGACGTCATCGTGCGCGAGATCGATTGCGGCACCACTAGCGGCATTACGGTGGACGAGATTCGCGACGGCGGTGACGTGATCGAGAGCCTCCAGAGCCGCATTATCGGTCGCGTCGCGCTGGAGGACATCCTGCATCCCGAGACGGGCGAGGTAATCGTCAGGGCGGATGAGGAGATCCAAGAGGAACAGGCCGAGGCCATTGTCGCCGCAGGGATCGAGCAGGTTCAGATCAGGTCGGTCCTCACCTGTAAGAGCAGGCACGGTGTATGCGTTAAGTGCTACGGCAGAGACCTGGCGACTGGCAAGCTGGTGAACGTTGGGGAGGCCGTGGGCATCATCGCCGCCCAGTCCATCGGCGAACCGGGCACACAGCTGACCATGAGGACCTTCCACACCGGTGGCGTGGCCGGCGACGACATTACCCAGGGCTTACCGCGCGTTGAAGAGCTCTTCGAGGCCCGGAAGCCCAAGGGGCAGGCCATTATCTCGGAGCTCTCCGGTACCGTGAAGATGCTGCCGGGCAGGGGCCGGAAGGAGATCGTGGTGGTCTCTGAGGAGGGCAAGACGGTCTCTTACGTCGTGCCCTTTGGAGCCCGCCTCAAGGTCTCGGAGGGCGACCGGGTATCAGTCGGTGACGAGCTGACGGAGGGGTCGGTGAATCCCCACGAGCTCCTCAAAGTCCGCGGCTTACGCGGTGTGCAGCTGTATCTCCTTCACGAGGTCCAGCGGGTGTATCGCCTGCAGGGCGTGGAGATAAATGATAAGCATATAGAGATTATCATTCGGCAGATGCTCAAGAAGGTCAAGGTAAGCGATCCGGGCGACACCGAGCTGTTGCTCGGCGGCCTCGTGGACGTCTTCGAGTTCGAGGAGGAGAATGAGAGGGTCGTGGCGGCCGGTGGCAGGCCCGGCGTTGCCAAGCCCGTGCTGTTGGGGATCACCAAGGCCTCTCTGGCCACGGACTCCTTCCTCTCCGCGGCCTCATTCCAGGAGACGACGCGCGTCCTCACCGAGGCGGCCATCAAGGGTAAGCGGGATCCCCTGCTTGGTCTCAAGGAGAACGTTATCATCGGCAAGCTGGTCCCAGCCGGCACGGGGATGTCCCGTTATCGCAACGTGGAGATCCGGCCGGCCCAAGGGGTACAAGTCGAGACTTCGGGGGAGGAAACTGAAGCCCGAGCGGAGGAGGATAAAGAAGGAGGTGTTTCCTCCGCCGTCGAGGAGGCGGGAGAGTAGGCGTCTAGGGGCCTTGGTTGACAGTATCCGAGTTGGGTGCTAGAATATAGGAGTGTGTCTGCGTTTAAACACCCTGAAGGGAGGCCGGATGATGTCCTCTATCGAGAGGCTGAAGGCAGCTCATCATAGGGTTGTGGGAACGAGGCAGACCACAAAGGCCCTTCAACGTGGCGCTGTGGAGACTGTATTCGTGGCTGTAGACGCCGAGCCACACGTAACGCGGGACATTATCAGTAAGTGTCAGGAGGATGGCATCGAGGTAGTCCAGGCCTACACCATGAGCGAACTGGGAAAGGCCTGCCGAATCGACGTAGGAGCGGCTACTGTGGCCATTCTTAAGGACTAGAAGTCCCGACAATCGGCGAGCAAAGGCGGAGGAGCACGGATGAACACCGAGGGGGCCTCCCCCGTGTTTATCTGTGTTCGTCTGCGTAAAGGAGGTGAGCCGGATTGCCTACGCTAAGCCAGCTGGTTAGGAGAGGCCGTAAGAAGACCAGGGCCAAGTCGTCTGCCCCTGCGCTATCTAACTGCCCGCAGAAGCGGGGGGTTTGTACGAGAGTATCCACTGTGACCCCCAAGAAGCCTAATTCGGCGCTGCGGAAGGTCGCCAGGGTGAGGCTAACCAACGGAGAAGAGATCACGGCCTATATCCCCGGTATTGGCCACAACCTGCAGGAACACTCAGTTGTCCTGGTACGCGGCGGCCGCGTCAAGGACCTGCCCGGCGTGAGGTACCACATCATTAGGGGCACCTTGGATACCGCGGGCGTGGAGAACCGTGCCCAGGGGAGATCCAAGTACGGGGCCAAGAGGCCGAAAAAATAGAGGGTGTTGAGCCTGGCATTACCCCAGCGGCGTCTGGGCAGTACTAGCTATTGGCAGGTATTGTTTTTCTAACTCCGGAAAGGAAAGGGGGGGGGAGCATTGCCCAGAAGAGGACGCGTTCCCAGGAGGCAGATACTGCCCGACCCTGTTTACAACAGCACGCTCGTGGCGAAGATCGTAAACAAGATCATGTTAGACGGCAAGAAGGGTTTGGCCCAGCGCATCTTTTACGGTGCCATGGATAGGATCAAGGCCAAGACCGGCAAGGACCCCATGGAGGTCTTGGATGCTGCGGTCAAGAACGTAATGCCGATCCTCGAGGTGCGTCCAAGGCGCGTTGGAGGCGCCACATACCAGGTGCCGGTAGAGGTGAGGCCGGAGAGGCGAACGGCCCTCGCCATCAGGTGGATCGTTAACTTCGCCCGGGAGCGCGGCGAGAAGACCATGGAAGAGCGTCTTGCCAACGAGCTCATGGATGCCGCCAACAATACCGGGGGGGCCGTGCGGAAGAGGGAGGAAACCCACCGCATGGCGGAGGCCAACAGGGCCTTTGCCCACTATCGGTGGTAGAGTTTTTGGCGTTGCGGTTAAGGTCGCCTTTTAGTAGAATATATAGACGGCTGTCCAAGAAAAGTTAGTCGAAGGGAGGTGAGGAGATGCCCAGATATCCTCTCGAAAGAATTAGGAACATAGGTATCATGGCACACATCGATGCTGGCAAGACGACCACGACCGAACGGATCCTCTTCTATACCGGTCGAGTTCACAGGATGGGTGAAGTGCACGAAGGAGCTGCGACCATGGACTGGATGGTCCAGGAGAAGGAAAGGGGCATCACCATAACCTCCGCAGCGACTACCTGTTACTGGTGCGACCACCGCATTAACATCATCGATACTCCAGGACACGTTGACTTCACCATAGAGGTAGAGCGGTCTCTCCGGGTGCTCGACGGGGTGGTGGCGATATTCTGCGCCAAAGGGGGCGTGGAGCCTCAGTCGGAGACTGTCTGGCGCCAGGCGGACAGATACAAGATACCCAGGATCGCCTATATCAACAAAATGGACATAGTGGGCGCGGATTTCCTCAACGTCATCCAGATGATCAAGACGCGATTGAAGGCGAAGCCCGTCGCCATCCAGCTGCCCATAGGTGCCGAGGATGAGTTCCGAGGCATAGTCGACCTAGTAGCAATGCGCGCCATTTTCTATCTTGATGACCTCGGGACTCGAAGCGAGGAGACCGATATCCCCGCAGACATGCTCGACCTGGTAGCTGAGAAGCGGGAGGAGCTGCTTGAGGTCGTGGCCGAAATCGATGATGAACTCATGGTCAAGTACCTGGAGGGCGAGGATATATCGCCCGCGGAGATCAAGCGCGCGCTGAGGAAGGGCACCCTCCAGGTCCAGATCGTGCCCGTGTTGTGTGGTTCCTCCTATAGAAACAAGGGTGTGCAGCTCTTACTCGACGCCGTGGTTGACTATCTGCCCTGTCCCCTGGACGTGCCGGCGATAGTAGGCACCACGCCAGACGGTGAGAGGACCGAGAGGAAGCCCGATGACGGCGAGCCCTTCTCGGCCCTGGCCTTTAAGATAATGACGGACCCTTATGTGGGCAAGTTGGTCTTCCTTCGTGTATACTCCGGCACCCTCGAGAGCGGGTCCTACGTGTACAACGCAAACAGGGGGAAACAGGAGCGTATAGCCCGTTTCCTGCAGATGCACGCTGATCACCGCGAGGAGATCTCCGGGGTCAGCACGGGCGATATCGCGGCCGCGGTTGGGTTGAAGGACATCGGCACGGGCGACACGCTGTGCGATTCCGCTCACCCCATAGTCCTCGAGCCCATGCAGTTCCCGGAGCCCGTTATCTCGGTGGCAATAGAGCCCAAGACCAAGGCCGACGAGGATAAGATGAGCACCGCCCTGGCCAAGTTGGCCGAGGAGGATCCCACCTTTAAGACGCATGTCGATGATGAGACGGGGCAGACCATTATCTCCGGGATGGGAGAGCTCCACCTGGAGATCATCACCGACCGTCTGCTGCGCGAATTCAAGGTGCAGGCCAATGTGGGCAAGCCCCAGGTAGCCTATAAGGAGACTATTCGGAGGCCAGCGAGGACGGAAGGACGATATATCAAGCAGACTGGAGGCCGCGGTCAGTACGGTCACGTTGTGCTGGAGATCGAACCCCTCGAGGACCAACACGGCTTCGTGTTCGAGACCAAGATAGTGGGTGGGGCGATCCCCAAGGAGTTCTTCTCGGCCATCGAGGCCGGAGTCAAAGAGGCCATGGAATCAGGTGTGGTGGCCGGGCATCCGGTTATCGACGTGAAGGTTACCCTGGTCGACGGGTCCTACCACGAGGTGGATTCCTCTGAATTGGCCTTCAAGGTCGCCGCTTCTATGGCCTTTAAGAACGCGGCTGCCAAGGCCTCCGCGGTTATCTTAGAGCCGGTGATGAAGGTCGAGGTCGTGGTCCCAGAGGAGTACGTCGGGGACGTAATGGGGGACCTCAACGCGCGCCGCGGGCATATCGACGGTATGGAGCTCAGGGCCGGTGCCCAGGTAATCGTGGCTCACGTACCGCTGGCCGAGATGTTCGGCTACGCTACACAGTTGAGATCTCTGACCCAGGGCCGCGGCACTTACACCATGCAGTTCTCCCACTACCAACCGATGCCGCAGCAGCTGTCGCAGGAGATCGCCGGCGGTGTGCGAGGGAGGCACTGAGCCCTAGGGCAGGGTGTTACAATTCTCATACGGATTGGCAGAAGGAGGAAGGATATAATGGCCAAGCAGAAGTTTGAGCGTACGAAGCCGCACGTTAACGTAGGGACGATAGGGCATGTTGATCATGGCAAGACGACGTTGACGGCGGCGATAACGAGGGTATTGTCGCAAGAGGGCAAGGCGGATTACATGTCGTTTGACCAGATAGACAGGGCTCCGGAGGAGAAGGAGCGGGGGATAACGATTGCGACGGCGCATGTGGAGTATGAGACGGACAGTCGGCATTATGCGCATGTGGATTGTCCTGGGCATGCGGATTATATAAAGAACATGATTACCGGTGCTGCGCAGATGGACGGGGCGATATTGGTGGTGAGTGCGGCGGATGGTCCGATGCCGCAGACGCGTGAGCACATATTGTTGGCGCGTCAGGTAGGGGTACCGAGCATTGTAGTGTTTTTGAACAAGGCTGACATGGTGGATGACGAGGAGTTACTGGAGCTTGTGGAGCTTGAGGTACGGGAGCTTTTGAGCCAGTATGAGTTTCCTGGTGATGACATACCTGTTGTGACTGGTTCGGCGTTGAAGGCGTTGGAGTGCGGGTGTGGCAAGCGTGAGTGTGAGGCGTGTTCGAAGATATGGGAGTTAATGGATGCGATTGACGAGTACATTCCGACGCCGGAGCGGTCGGTGGACCAGCCGTTTTTGATGCCGATAGAGGATGTCTTCAGCATAACTGGTCGTGGTACGGTGACGACGGGTCGTGTTGAGCGTGGCAAGATTAAGGTGGGCGACGAGGTAGAGATAATTGGTTTGTCGGATGAGCGTCGCAAGACGGTTGTGACGGGCGTGGAGATGTTCCGGAAGCTGCTGGACGAGGCGGTAGCTGGTGACAATATAGGTACGTTGTTGCGGGGAGTGGACAAGGACGAGGTAGAGCGTGGGCAGGTCTTGGCGAAGCCTGGTTCTATCAATCCGCATACGAAGTTTGAGGCTGAGGTATACGTTTTGACGAAGGAGGAGGGTGGGCGGCATACTCCCTTCTTCAACGGTTATCGTCCCCAGTTTTATTTCCGGACGACGGACGTGACCGGTACGGTGCAGCTGCCGGAGGGCACTGAGATGGTTATGCCGGGGGACAACATTACCATGAGCATTGAGCTGATTACCCCCATCGCCATCGAAGAAGGACTCCGCTTCGCCATCCGTGAGGGCGGCAGAACCGTCGGCGCAGGCGTCGTCACCAAAGTCAGCGA
>DFND01000034.1 GCA_002375895.1 Firmicutes bacterium UBA3576 | reverse complement strand
AGAACAGCGAGGAGATCGTAGCCGAGGTGGCGAACGCGAAGAGGATGGCCGAGCAGGTGCTGGCCGCCATGGCGGAGCAGACGAAGGCCTCCGAGCAGAACGTGGAGGCCGTGGCCAACGTTCGCGAGCAGGCCAGGCAGGTGACGGAGGCGACGGGCGAGCAGACGAAGGCGGCGGAGCAGATAGTCGTGGCCGTGGGGCAAGCTCGGGACAAGGTCGAGCAGGTCACCCGGGCGACGGTGGAGCAGGCCAAGGCGGCCGATGAGATAGTGGAGGCGGTGGCCAGTGTGAGCCAGCAGGCCGGCGAGGTGGCTGAAGGTGCGGCCTCGCTGACGAAGAACAGCGAGGAGATCGTAGCCAAGGTGGCGAACGCGAAGAGGATGGCCGAGCAGGTGCTGGCCGCCATGGCGGAGCAGACGAAGGCCGCTGAGCAGATCGTGGAGGCCGTGGCCATCGTCCGCGACCAGGCGGGCGAAGTACGCGAGCTCACCGAGCAGCAGATGGAAGTGCAGGAAAAGGCCACGAGGCTCATAAGCGAGATCCACGAGGAGATCGACGGCGCGAACCTCCTCATATCCCGGGTTGATGACAGCGTCGCTGACATCCGAACCCAACTGAACAGCCTGTAGCCCCGTAGCGATGAGAGAGGGGGCGTCTTCGCCCCCTCTTCGTTTGATAGAGGCCCTCCAAAGGGGGACTGCGGGCTGAAGGGAGCTGACGTAACGAAGAGGTAGCTGTACGCCGAGAGGTGAGGGGGGTTGTTCGTGATCGGCAATGGAAGGACCGGAGGTATAACCGCATCTGCCAGGTCTCAAGGTGAACAACTCTTGATAGAGGATTTCATCCTTTTACGCTCTCTGGTACGAGAGCGCACGCTCATTAGCTTACCTCTGAGCAGCAAGAAGCAGGTCGAATTCCGTCTGAGGAAGAAGCTAGGGGAGAACAGCCTAAAGGACTTTCAGCGTTACCTGGACCTCCTGCGTTCGGGGGAGGAGACGGAGGAGTATTACCAGCTGATTGACGCCGTCACCATCAAGGAGACCCGGTTCTTCCGAAACGAAAAGCAGTTCGTCGTCCTAGAGACGGAGGTGCTCCCGGAGCTCCTGCAGGCGACGGAGCGGAGCACATTACGTATATGGTCGGCCGCCTGCTCCACGGGCGAAGAGGCGTACTCCATAGCCATGGTCGTGGACCGATTTCTCGCTACCCCCGCCGCCAGGGGCATGACGGTGGAGATCCTCGCCTCGGACCTGAACCGAGAGGTCGTGCACAGGGCCGTACAGGGCCTCTATCCGAAGCCGCAGGTGATGAAGGATGTGCCCCGGGACTTTCTACGATACTTTCAGGAGGTCAGTGAGGGCTGGATGCAGGTAGAGGAGGGGCTCCGTCGCCGGGTGACCTTCTTTACACATAACCTGCGGCATCCGGCAATCCCCGTCAGAGAGGCGGACATCATATTCTGCCGTAACGTCCTCATATACTTCGAACCCGAGGCGCGCCGACAGGTGCTCCAGCGCTTACATAAGGCCCTGAGGCCGGGCGGCAAGCTCTTCCTCGGCGATGGCGAGACGCTGGGCACTATCGATCGCGACCGGCTGTTCGAGCCCATCATCGGCAAGGTCTTGTATTATCAGGCCTCGGCGGGGGACGTCGCCGGCAGTGGCTGAGCTGGGCCGGGTTTGGCCCTGAGAGTGAGGCACTAATCTCCTTGTTTGAGGTGAGGGAGCTGTAGAGAGGAGGGGCATGTTGTCCTTAATGCTACCGCAGCAGGAGTGCGACGAGCGTTCTCTGCAAATGATCATTGACTTCGTCAAGAGAGAGACGGGGATAGACCTCGGGGATGCCCCCCGAAAGAACATCGAGAGGAAGCTCGTGCGCCTGATGCAGGAGCTCGGCTATAGCTCCTGTCGGGACCTCGTGGATGTCCTCCTTGACGCCGACGAGGCTTTGTTGCAGCACCTCATAGACGCTCTGACCGTGACCGAGAGCTACTTCTTCCGCGAGGAGGTACATTTTCGGGTTCTCTCGCGGCAGATCATGCCCAAGCTCTTGAAGAGATCGAAGGGTTCAGTTCGCATCTGGTGCGCGGGCTGCGCTAGGGGAGAAGAGCCTTATACTCTCGCCATGTACCTCCTGGAGGACGGCTGGATTCTGCCCAGCAGGGACATCAGGATCTACGCCACCGATATCAACCGGGCCGCGTTGCAAGTGGGCCGGGATGGCCTGTACTCCGAGCGGTCCCTGTCCTTCCGGAACACGCCCCCATATTTCCTCGAGAAGTACTTCGAACGGCCCGAGGATCACCTGTACAGGGTTCGCCGACTGGTGAGGGACCTGGTAGAGTTCAGCTACCTGAACCTCGTCGACAGGGAAGCGATGGGACGCATGCGTGACATCGACGTGATCTTCTGCCGCAACGTCCTGTACTACTTCAACAGGTACGCCAAGAAGCAGGTCGTAGACTCTTTCCACGCCAGCCTCAATCCAGGCGGGTTCCTGTTCATAAGCGGGATGGAGTCACTGCACAAGGTCCCGCACGACTTCGAGATGAAGGTACTGGATCAGGTGACTCTGTACCAAAAGAGGGTGTGAGGGGTATTTATGACCGACAAAGTGCGAGTTCTCGTCGTAGATGATTCAGCCTTCATGCGCATGGCCATATCGAAGATGTTAAAGCAGGCCGGGATCACCGTCATAGGTACCGCCCAAAACGGCCAAGAGGCCCTGGAGAAGATCCGGGATCTCAAGCCAGACGTAGTTACCTTGGACGTTGAGATGCCGGTCATGGACGGCCTGACCGCCCTGGCGGAGATCATGATCCACTCCCCGGTGCCAGTTATCATGCTCAGCTCGCTCACCACCAGTGGTGCGCCGGCGACCGTGAAGGCCCTGGAGCTGGGCGCAGTGGACTTCGTGCCCAAACCGGCGTCCTTCGTATCTTACCAAATAGCGGACCTCCAAAGGGAACTGGCGGATAAGATAAGGGAGGCCGCGCGACTCAGCAGGCAGAAGCTCGTTGATATCGTGAGAAGGCGCCGGCGGTTGAAGGATAGGCCTAAGGACAGCCCGAGGGCGTGGACGAACTCCTTCGATCTGGTGGCCATAGGCTGTTCTACGGGAGGGCCGCCCGCCCTACAATCCATCGTGCCGCGCTTTCCCCGCGACATCCCCGTGGGCATCGTCATCGCCCAGCACATGCCGCCGGGGTTTACCGGCCCGCTGGCCGAGAGGCTGAACGAGGCCTCGCCGGTCGAAGTGCGCGAGGCCCGTAGCGGCGACGTGTTGGAGCCCGGCCTGGCGCTCGTCGCGCCGGCCGGCTACCAGCTACGGCTCGAGAGGTTAGGCGGAAGGATCATGGTCCGGGTCAACCAGGACCCTTCGAACGCCCTGTACAAGCCCTCGGTGGATATCCTCATGGCGTCTGCGGCCGAGGCCTGTGGTTCGCGCACCGTGGCGGTGATACTCACGGGGATGGGGAGCGACGGGATGTACGGGATGAAGGCCGTCTACGACCAAGGCGGGATGACCATCGCCGAGTCGGAAGAGACGTGCGTCGTCTTCGGGATGCCCCGCAAGGCCATCGAGAACGGCGCCATCCGGGCCGTCTTGCCGCTGGATGCGATAGCGGACGAGATCCTGGCTGTATTGTAAAGGCCACGGTCTCGAGCTCACCGGGTATTATCGTCAACGACGGCAATACTAAGGGTGAGATATTTCTCGCAGGGAGCACGCTGACCGTGACCAACCCTTTTGCCGACCTCAACGAATCTGAGCTCAATAAGCTGCGCGAGCTCGAGGAGGAGCTCAACTGTATTCTGGTGGCCTACGAACCAGGACAGGGCGAGGCCCCCTTCGAGCTCGGCTCGCTGGAGTTGGACCTCAACCCGACCTAGACCGGCCCTGCAGCTTCGCCACGCTCAAGGCGACTATCAGCGTTACCGCCACGCCGAGGACCCCGGCTGCGGGGCCGGATAAGGAGGCGGGGAGCCCCGGCCAAGTGTAGTCCGGCACGGGGCTGGAGAAGAGGACCACCGCCCTGTCGATGAAGCCCAGGTCCTCGCCAACCCTCTCCAGACCGTCCGGGTAGGACGATGCCAGGGGCGAGAGCAGGCCCGCTAGGAGCACGGCGGCAAGGCCCAGGAACAGAATGGCCCGGTTCTTCATTATGACCGCACCTCCCCGGGAAGGATCACCTTCGTCTGCTCCAGGTATCGGACCACGGCGAGGGTGATGACCCCCTCGCCCACGCCGATCAGGGCGTGCCATACGAGCATGGGAGGTAGAACGACCCCGAGGCCGATCAGCCCCGACCATGCCAGCTGCAGCGAGGCGGCCAGGGCGCTGACCAGGATCGAAGCCCAGGCCGCGAGGAAGAGGGCCACACGGCTCCGGCCCAGGAGGCGGTAGGCCCAGTAGCCCACCAAGGGGGCGAGGATGCCCATGTTCAGCACGTTGGCGCCGAGGGCCAGCACACCGCCGTCCCCGAAGAGGAGAGCCTGAACCACCAGGACGGTGGTCATGACAATGACCGCCGAGGCAGGCCCCAGGGCCACCGCCGCCAGCACTCCCCCTATCAGATGCCCGGAGGTCCCGCCCCAGACGGGGAAGTTGATCATCTGGGCGGCGAAGATAAAGGCGGCGATAACGCCCAAGAGGGGGACTTGCTTGTCCTGAAGCCCCGTGCGCACCCGCCTGAGGGCCCAGCTGAGCCCGGCCGCGCTCGCGGCCGCCGTCGTGGCCAACGTCTTTCCATCGAGCAGCCCGTCCGGAATGTGCATTACTCCACCTCCAGTTCAGTTTGGATCGAGGCCAGAAGTTCCCTCGCCTCCCCTACGGTGAGCGGGCACCGATCGCGACATAGCCCCTCGAACCCCGCAAAAACCCGGGCCACCGTCGGCATGGTCAGGGAGGCCTCCCGCAGCAGCTCGGCATCCCTCAGGACCTCCGGCCCGCCGCTTCGGAACACCCTGCCCCCCCTGAGGATCACTACGTGGTCGGACCACTCGACGGCGAAGTCCACGTCGTGAGTGGCCACGAGCAGAGTCTTGCTCTCGGCGCTGAGCTCATCGAGGATGGCCCTCAGGCGGAGACGTCCCTCTGGGTCCAGATAGGCCATGGGCTCATCGAGCACCAGAATATCAGGCCCCATGGCCAGCACCCCGGCTATAGCCACCCTCTTCCTCTCCCCGTAGCTCAGACGGTGGGGTGGCCGCTCCTCGTACCCCCGAAGCCCCACCCGGGCCAAAGAGGCCTTCACGCGACGCACGACCTCTTCGGGTGAAAGCCCCATGTTCTGAGGCCCGAAGGCCACGTCCTCTGCCACCGTAGCGGAGAACACTTGGTCGTCCGGGTCCTGGAAGACCATGCCCACGGTCTCCCGGACCCACGTGTCCTCGTCTCCTAACACCGGTCGTCCGGCGACGAAGACCTGACCCCTTTGCGGCGCCAGGAGCCCGTTCAGGTGGAGGAGCAGGGTGGACTTCCCGGCCCCGTTCGGCCCTAAGATAGCCGTTCGAGAGCCCGCCGGGATGCTCAGCGACACCTCCCGCAGGGCCGGCGTCCCGTCAGGGTACGCATAGCTCACGCCCTTGACCTCGATGGCCATCATAGCGGACTCCCCCTGTCCACCAAGAGCAGGAGGCAGATGACCAGGCCCGTGAGGGCGGTCCAGGCGTACTCGCCCGCGCCCGCCCGCCGAGAGGGAGGCCGGAACAGGCCCTCCCGGTAGTTGCGCGCCCGCATGGCCCGGTACACCCTCTCCCCGCGTTCCATGGCCCGGATGAAGGCCATCCCGATCAGCTGTGCCATGGCCCTAAGATGGTCGGGCCGGAGGACGGAGCCCGGCTCGTACCCGCGCGACCTCTGGGCGCGGCGCATGGTGGCGATCTCCTCGGAGAGCACCGAGAAGTACCTCACGGTGAAGTGGACCAGCTGGACGAACACCGTGGGCACGCCCACGGAGGCCATCGCCCGCAGGAGGTCCGTCAGTGGGGTGGTCGACGTGAGCGCGGTGGTCACCAGCAGGGCCGCCCCAAGCCGCATGACCAGCACGAGGGCCAGGGACAGGCCTTCATAGGAGACCGACGCCGGCCCGAACTTCAGGGCCGCGTGTCCCGGCGTGGTGAAGGGGATGAGGAACAGGATCCCCGTAAAGGGCAGGGCCATCAGCAGCCTGGCCAGTACGTAACGCACGGGGATCCTCGCCGTGAAGAGGACGAGGCAAATCACTGCCGTGGCCAAGGCCAGCGCTCCCGGCTGCCTTAAGTTCACCACTACCACCAGGAAGGCGAGCATGGTCACCAGCTTGAAACGGGGGTCCAGTCTATGGACCGGCGTGTCCCTGCCGGTGTGAAGGTCTAGGAATTGCATGATAAACCCCTCACCTCAGGTCCTTTCCGGTAGACGTCAGCGTCAGCTTACCGTGTTTCACGCCGCGGGTGGCGATCAGCCTCTCGGCGATTCTCCTGAGCTCCCCAGCCCGGCCCTTCACGACGAGGACCTCAAGGCAGTTGTGTTCGTCCAGGTGGATGTGCATGGTGGATAGGATGGACCTGTAATGCTCGTGTTGGAGGTCGTTGAGCAGGTCGGAGAGGCCGTTGACGTGGTGATCGTAGACCAGGGTTATGGTGCCGGCCACTTCGGTCCCCTCGTCCTCCCACTGCCTCTCCACCAGCACGTCACGGATGATGTCGCGGATGGCCTCGGAACGGTTCGCGTAACCCCTCTCCCTGACCAGGGCGTCGAACCGCTCGAGGAGGCTCGATTCCATGGAGACGCCGAACCTCTGTAACCCCACGGAGGCACCCCCTTAGTAACACGAATACGATAAATCGTAGCACCCATAATATACTATTCGCCTGCCGCGCCCAGATTCCTTCCTCGAGGGAGGGTCCTGGGCCTCTAACCTGAACCGCCTATTGCTCGCCTTCTACGTAAGTCCGCGGTATGGACGCGCGCACTGTGAGCAGCGGGTCTACCACCTGGCTGATCCTGAGGTCTCCCACGGTGCTCACGAGCATGTAGGCGGTATCGAAGCTGTAGCCGCACCTCCTATGCAGGAACTCTACCAGCTGCGAAGTGGCCTCCCGGGCGGCCGCGTCCAGGTCCGCCGCGCTGGCGATGACCATGAGGTCGTCCTCGGTCTCGAGCCAGGGCCACTCCACGGGCCAATCTCTGACCACCCTCACCCTCACAGTGACCTTCGCCGCGCATTCCACGCCGGTGCCACAGACCTCGCCGTCGCCCATGACCGCGTGGACGTCGCCCAGAGCCAGCAGGGCGCCCGGTTGGCTCACCGGCAGGTACAGGGTGCTCCCAACCCTGATCTCGCGGGTATCCATGTTGCCGCCGTGCGGCCCCGGCGTGCCGCAGGGGACGGCGCCCCCCCGAGGAGCGACCCCTATCACGCCGATCATGGGCGCCTTCGGGAGGCGGATCCCCTCGAGCTCCACCCACCTTGGGCCTATCCTTGCTATGCTGGTGCGCGGAGTCTGAACACGGTCCCCGAGGATCCCCAGGTTCGGCACCGACAGCACGACGCCGGTGGACGCCGTGTCTATGGCCAGGATGTCCACGGCCAGGGTATCGCCCGGCTCCGCGCCCTCGACGTAGACGGGTCCCGTGGCCGGATTGACGCGGGAGAAGTCGATGTCGGCCACGGTGTCCTCCTCCGACCGGATCTGCCCTCCGAGCGCATCCAGGCACTCGAAGGCCACGATTTCCCCGCTGCTGACCCTCCCCACGGGCCTCGCGTCGGCGGACATGGTGTAGAGGTGCCTGTCGGCGGTTATAACCAGCCCTCGCATCTTAGAGCCCCCCTTATAACGCTTTATAACACTATAACCCGCCCGCGCCGATCCCCGCAAGGCCGTCGCCCCGCGCATCAGTTGGCAGCCCCTGACAGGGAAATCAGGTTGGACGGAGAAGGTGATCCCCCGGAAGGTGGTACCCGTGTCCCACATACTGTATACCGGCCATCTACACCCCCACCTCGAGGAACATTTCCTCGCCGAGGTCGCGCGGCGGAAGGAGAGGGACCCACTAGAGCCGGTCATCGTGCTGGTGGGCTCCAACCTCCTTGGCATCTACTTGCGGCGTCGCTTGGCCGAGAGGTACGGGGGTCACATCAACGTACGGTTCCTAACCCTGCTCGACCTGGCGCGGGCGCTGGTGGGCAGGGCCCCAGAGCTAACGGGCCTGGCCGAGTATCGGGCCGCTGCGGCGTCTGTAGGGGACCAGTGCCGGTACTTCGCCCCCGTCAGGGACGTCGCCGGCTTTCACAGGGCCCTGGCCGGCACCTTCAGGGCCCTGCGCGACGCCGGCCTGTGCACCCCGGAGGAGGTAAGGCGTGCCCTCGCCGCGCTCGACGGGGAGGATAAGGCCGCCGATCTCGCCGACCTCTTCGAGAGGTATTACAACACCATCGCAGAGTACCCCGGCGCCCCGGAGATCCTGGCCGCGGCCCGCAGCAGGGCCGACGACCTCGAGGGGCTTCTCGGCACCGGGGAGCTCATGATCTACGGGTTTTACGATATGAACCGCGGGCAGAGGGAGCTCCTGCGGGCCGCTGCCGGCCAGCTTTCCCTGACCCTTTTCCTGCCCTATAGCCCCACGGCCGCCTACGCCTTCGCCGAGCCCCTGAGGCAGTTCTTCCTCGACCTCGGCTGTGAAGAGGCCTCGGTGGATGGGGGAGAGGAGCGCACGGGAGACCTGGCGACTGTCCAGAGACACCTGTTCGGGGCCGTCGGTGGGCCTGCGGCCTGGGACGGGACGGTGAAGATCATCAGCGCGCCGGGCGAGGCCCGCGAGGTCCGGGAGGTGGCGCGGGAGATACTTCGTCTCGCCGGAGAGGGCGTGCCCTTCGCCGACATGGCGGTGCTCCTGAGAAGCCCGGCCAGCTACGCCCCCCTCTTCCGCGAGATCTTCGACGACCTCAACATCCCCTATTTCCTCCCCGAAGGTGAGCCCCTCATCTCCCTGCCCGGGGTCAGGAGCTTTCTCCTCGCCCTGGGGCTCGCGGAGAACAAGCCCCCCGCGCGGGCGAAGGTGATGGAGTGGGTGACATCCCTCACCCTCAAGGCGGACACAGCCCTCTGGGACGTCCTGACGGTCGAGGCGGGGATAACCCGAGGCTGCCACGACTGGAAAGGTCCTCTGCTCAAGTTGAAGGAGAGGTACCTCTCCTGGGCACAAGACCGGGGCTCAGGCCGCTCGTCGGCGGCCCTGGAGGCCATAGATGAGATGCTCCCCTTCCTCGAGAAGCTCTTCTCCTGCCTTGAGGCCTTCCAGGCGGAGGGCTCCTGGGAGGGGTATGTAGAGAAGGCCAGAGTCCTGCTAGAGCAGTTCTACGACGAGGACACGCGAGAGTCGCTCGCGGAGGTGCTCGAGGAGCTGGCCTTCCTGGGGAAGATGGAGCCCAAGGTCTCCTTGAGGACCTTCCTCGAGGCCTTCCGAGAGGCGGTGCTGTCCAGGGCCCGGAACGTGGGATCCTACGGCAGGGAAGGCGTGTCGATAATGGGGGTCATGGCCGCCAGGGGGCTCCGTCATCGGGTGGTCTTCCTGGCCGGCTTGGTCGAGGGGGGGTTCCCCCTCCGCGGCAGGCAGGACCCAGTCCTGACCGACCGGGAGCGGGCGGAGATAAACGCAGCCTCACGCGAGGAGCTCCTGCCGCTGTCCAGGGCGCGTGGGCAGGAGGAGCAGCTCCTGTTCCTGCAGGCCGTGCGTTCGGCAGGGGAGCACCTCGTGCTCTCCTACCCCCGCATGGACCGAGCGACGGGCCGGGAGAGGGTGCCCTCCCATTTCCTCCTAACAGTGGGGCAGGCCCTGGCCGGCGACGGGCCGATGACCTACGAGGCCCTAAGGGGGCTGCCCGTCTTCCGGAGGGTGGGCATCGATCCCGCCACCAGCGACCCGCTGGACGTTGAGGAGTGGGATCTCAGCTACCTGGCCCGGGGCGGCCCCGCGGAGGCCCTGGTGGAGTTCTGCCCGGGCCTTGACAGGGCCCTGCGTCAGGAACGGGCCCGCCGGCTGGACAGGCACACCGCCTACGACGGCCTCATCGGGGAGGAGACGGCCGCTCGGTTCTGGGAAAAGCTCGACCTGAGAGAGCGGACGGTGTCGGTCACGCGGCTTGAGGAGTACGCCACCTGTCCCTTCCGGTATTTCGCCCACAACGTGCTCGGCCTCGAGCCGTGGCAGGAGGCCGATGCGCTCCAGATGAGCCCTCTTGACAGGGGGATTCTGATCCACGACGTCCTGGAGCGGTTTTACAGTGCAGCCAGCCGGGAGGGGAAGCTCCCCATCTCCCCCGAACATGTCTCCTGGTACCGCGTTAAACTGCGGGACGTGGTCCGGGAGGCCTTCGCCCAGGCCGGTATCAGCGGCCTGGCCCGGGACGTGGAGTCCTCTCGGGTCATCACCGACCTCCTGCGCTACCTCAGACGGGAGGCGCGGCGGGGCGATGGTATGGTCCCCGTGAGGTTCGAGGAGCGGTTCGAGGACCTGCCCGGCCCCGGCGTCAAGTTCAGGGGGAGGATAGACAGGATAGACGCCTCCGACGGCCGGGTGCGGGTGGTGGATTACAAGACCGGCAAGAAGAGCAAGCACGACGGCCTTCAGCTCCCGGTGTACATCCAGGCGGCGTCGACGATCATGAAGGTCAAGCCGGAGGACTGCGAGGCCTACTACCATTACGTCACTTCGGCTGGCGGCTTCGCCGTGCACGGCATCGACGGCTCCAGCTGGACCGAGGTCTGGGAGGCCTTCACGGAAGCCATCCGCATTATCCTCGACGGGATAACTCGCGGCAGGTTCTTCCCCTACCCGGGGCCCAAGGATGAGAACTGCGGCCAGTGCGATTACAAGGCCCTCTGCCCGGCGGGGGTGGGGAGGATATTCTCGCGCAAGCAGGGCGATCCGGAGATGCGGGAGTTCTTGGCCTTGAAGGAGGAAGAGGCGTGATTCCGGTCGATCAGGCGGCGAGGGATAGGGCGCTGCAGGATTTCTCCACGAATTTCTGCGTCGAGGCCGGGGCGGGCACCGGCAAGACCACCATCTTGGTGGGACGGATCCTGAACATGGTCAGGGAGGGGCGAGCGTCCCTGAGGAGGCTAGCCGCCATCACCTTCACGGAGAAGGCCGCCGGCGAGCTCAAGGTGAGGCTCCGGCAGAAGATCGACGAGGCCCGCGCCGGGGCCACCGCAGAGGAGGCGCGACGGCTGGAGGAGGCCGCCGCTGACCTGGAGACGGCGGCCATCACCACCATCCACGGCTTCGCGGCCTCTTTGCTCAGGGAACGGCCGGTGGAGGCCGGTGTGGACCCTGATTTCGAGGTGCTGGACCCCGTGCAGAGGGAGGTTCTCCTCGAGGAGGTGTGGGCTGACTGGTTAGAGGCCCGCCTGCAGGAGAGCTGTGATACCCTTCGGCGTGCCCTGGCGCTCGGTATTACTCTGAAGCAGGTTAAGGGGCTCGCCCAGAACATAATCAACGAGCCCGAGGCCCGGCCCCCCAGTGCAGCCCCCCATGACCGGCGAGAGGTGGATTCTTTCCTTGACCGACTGCGGCAGGCGGTGGAGGAGCTCGCCGACCTGGCCGAGAGGCACTGCGAGGACAAGAGCGATAAAGGTTACCTGCATATCCAGGAGCTGGTACAGGCGGTGGAGTCCCAGGAGGACTTCCCGTCAGCCGAGGCCTTCATTATGACGGGGATCAAGGTCGAAAAAAATGCCGGGAACCAGAAGAACTGGTCGGCTCCCGAGCACTGCCGGTATCAGAAGGAGGTGTGCGGGGAGCTGGCCGCCGAGCTCGACAGGCTGCGGGCGAGCATCGGCCGGGACATAACCTGCCGCCTGGTGAACCTGCTCTTTGAGTTCCGGGAGACCTGGCAGCGGGAGAAGGCTGAGCGGGGGTTCCTGGATTTCAACGACCTCCTGCTGCGGGCCCGTGACCTCCTCCGGGATAACTTCGAGGTCAGGCGCGAGTTCCAGGAGGCCTTCGACCACATCCTGGTGGACGAGTTCCAGGACACCGACCCGCTGCAGGCGGAGATAGTGTTCTTCCTCGCCGAGGACCCGTCTTCGTCCCCGGCGCGAGACTGGCAGGAGGTGAGGCTCGGTGCCGGCCGTCTATTCGTGGTCGGAGACCCCAAGCAGTCCATCTACCGCTTCCGCCGCGCCGACATAGAGACCTATGAGAGGGCCCGCGAGCTCATCGAATCGTCCCCCTCCGGAGAACTCCTGCGGATAACTCAGAACTTCCGCACCGTGCCGGAGATCATCGACTGGGCCAACCAGCTCTTCGACGGCCTCTTCGAGGAGTCCGTGGAAGGAGCCTATCAGCCGCGCTACGTGCCCCTCTACGCCTATCGCTCCGGGCGGAAGGGAAGCGGGGTGCGGCTGTTGACCGCGCCGGCGGATTTCGCGCCCTCCGGGGTGGCTGAGGCCCGGGCCTTGGAGCCAGTGTACGTGGCGGCCCTTATCCGGCAGATGGTGGATAAGGGCCTAGAGGTGGAGGACCCTGATACCGGAGACAGGAGGGCGGTCCGGTACGCGGACATCGGTATCCTGCTGCCCGCCTTCACGGGCGCGGAGGCCCTCGAGGAGGCCCTCAGGGCTGCGGATATCCCCTACCGCATTACCGGGGGCCGCATGTTCTACTTCCGCGACGAGGTCCGGTCGCTGATATCGCTCCTCAAGGCCATAGACAACCCTTACGACGAGGTGGCTGTGGTAGCCGCCCTGCGGTCGCAGTACTTCGCCTGCACGGATGAGGAGCTCTTGGCCTGGAAGGCCTCCGGGAAGAGCTTTAGCCGCGTCCAGAAGGAGGATGAGGGCTACGTCGCCACCTGCCTCGCGGTGTTGTCCGAGCTGCACCGCCTCAGAGGGTCGGAGGCCCTTGGGCGTTTCCTGTCCAGGGTCTACCGCCGTACTGCGGCCCTGCAGAAGCAGTACGCCAGGCCCCATCCGGGCCAGGGGGTGGCCAACCTGGTCAAGGTCCTGGAACAGGCCCGGGCCTTCGACGCTGCCGGCGGCACTTCTTTCCGCGCCTTCGTCCGCTGGCTGGACGGCATGGTGGTGGAGGGGAGGGACGAGGCCGAATCCCCCATGGCCGAGGAGGATACGGACGCCGTCCAGGTCCTCAGCATCCACAGGGCCAAGGGCCTGGAGTTCCCGGTGGTGATCCTGGCCAACCTCAACTCCACCCTGGGCAGGGGGATCGGGGCGGTGCTGGACAGGAGCTCGGGCGCCCTCGAGGTGAAGCTGGGCAGCAAGGACGGGCCCTTCACCACCCCCGGCTGGGCTGGGGCCCAGGAGGCCGAGAAGCGACGGGTGGAGGCTGAGCTCGTGCGCCTCTTCTACGTGGCCGTCACCCGCGCCAGGGATCACCTGGTCATATGCGACTTCAGGGTCAAGGAGGGCAAGGGATTCTACAAGTACCTGCTGCCGGACCTCACCCCCGCCTGCGAGCGGACCCTCTGTGACGAACTGGAGCCCGTCGACCTGAAGGCGGCCGGTCGGCCGTCCAAGACGTCGGACGACGTCTCCCAGAACCGCGATGCCTGGCGCCGCGAGCTCGAGGAGAGGTTGGCACGGGGAAGGCGCGGCCCCACCTTCGTCAGCCCCAGCGCCCTTGAGAAGACGCCGGATGGGGCCGGGGGCAGGCGGGAGAGGGGGGTCCTGCTGGGCACCGCCTTTCATCGCCTGGCCGAGAGGCCCGAGTTCTACGCCGGGTCTCGATCAGAGCTCGAGACGGCCGTGGAGAGGTTGGCCGGGGAGCTCAACCTGCGGCCCGATGAGGCCGATCTGGTGTTGGATATGGCCGTGCGGTGCCGGGCCCTGCCGGTCATGCAACGGGCGGTGGAGGGCCCGAGATACGTGGAGGTGCCCTTCGTGCTCTGCAAAGACGGGGTGGTGGTGGAAGGGTACGG
>DFND01000033.1 GCA_002375895.1 Firmicutes bacterium UBA3576 | reverse complement strand
ATAGATCATCTAGCGGTTATCTTTCTTTACTCCGATCAAGCGTCTAACTTGGTAATCCTTGTGTTAATAATTTCTCCTGCTGGCGTATTTTCCCTCTCCCGATTATTTTGGAATTATTGTTGTCCTCGAAAAACTCTTGGAAACGTAAATACACCCTCTGAGGTGCCCGGGATCCACTAGACAAAAGAGAAGAAGAGTAGGCAAGACGACCGAAGCCGTCACTCCTTCGTCTTCGCTAGTTAGAACGGCGGTTGCGCTGCTAGGGAACTATCGACAGGCCGGTATCATGAGGTGTAGCCTTTGCAGAAGAAAAAAGACCCTTTGGTCCTCGCAGAGCCCGAGGACCGAAAAGCTCTAGGAAGCAATGCTGTCACGTGCCTCGGTCGTTTCTGGTCTTAACTCTGACCCAAGCACTTTCCGCCGGTTTCCCGCTAGCTTGCTGCCTCGATCAGAAGCAATCCGACGTCCCGATGTCCTCTTGCTCGTGGCGCTACGGCTGTTTGAACGGTTTCCCTCGAACCACTGGAACCGAAGGGTAATTGGATTCCCAAACTCGTGCCAGAACATACCGACGGGGCGCGGCCCATCATGCGCCGCGCCCCGGTCCCTTGTAGCTCAACCCCTATTCAGTCGGAAAGTTGGGGGGATTGCAATCGAAGGGAGATACCCCCAACACATCCGGGTCAGAGGTCCAGCCCATCATGCCGAACTTCATAGCATAGGCCTCGTATCCCAGGAGGTTAAGCAACATGGTGGCCTGGCTGGCCGTATGCCCGGTGTAGCAGATCACTATGATCTTCTTGTCTTTGGGCAGCTTCGCCAGGTTCTCCTCCTTGGCGATCTCGCCGAAGGGAATGTTGATGGCACCAGGCAGGTGTCCCTTCTCGAAGTGCTCGGGCTTCCGGATGCTCAGGATGAAGTAGCCCTCGTCGCCACCCATAACCACGTTGTTGTAGACGTCCGCGGCTGAGATGACCGGCGGGCGACCCGACGTCAGGTAGGCCTCAGCCTGAGCCAGGATCATGTTGTCTACGCTATCCTTCCCTGTGGAAACCGTGGGGAACTCCTTACCTCCCTCAGCCTCGACGGTACCGGTCTCCAACGGATAGTTGAGGGATTCCTCACAATTGAAGGGCTTTATGCCGAGGACCTCAGGGTCATCTGTCCAGCCCATCATGCCGAACTTCATGGCGTAGGCCTCATACCCCAGCATCTTCAGCAGCATCGCCACCTGGCTGGCGGTATGGCCCGTGTAACAGATGACCACGATCTTCTTATCCTTAGGGATCTTGGCCAGGTTCTCGGACTTCCAGATCTCGCGGTAGGGGATGTTGACAGCTCCCGGTACGTGGCCCTTCTCGTAGTGTTCGGGGCTCCTGATGCTCAGCAGGAAGTAGCTGTCATCCCCACCCATGACAATGTTGTTGTATACGTCCTGAACGGGAATGACGGGCGGGTAGCCCTGCGCAAGGGCCTCGTCGGCAGCCTGGGCGATCTGGCTGAACTCGGATACCTCAGACTGCTGTTGGCCCCCACAGCCGGCGACCGACACCAACAGGGCGAACACGATCAGCAAACCGATTAACCTCGCTGGTCTCCCAAACAACTAGGCTCCCTCCTTATGAATGTTTTCACCCCTTGGCCTACGGCATGGCAGGCGGCAACCGGTCAACTATAACCTCGCGGTTGGCCTCCCTCTCGTCCTCCGGAACATCCTCTTCGGTCAAGAACAGCTCCGCGTTGTTATGACAGCTGCCACACGACTCCGCCTGGGGCGCCACCCTCACGATGGTATGAGGCGTCGCGTACTTGAAGGTCGGCTCCGCGTCGTAGTTGCTGAGCAGATCCTCGCCGTAGAAGGCGAAGGTATCCCGGGCAACTGGCACATGACGGACGACGACGTAATCGTAGGGTCTGTCCTCGGACTTGTCCGGGTTACGACCGATCTTGAAGTCAAACCACGACCTGTCGGTCTTGAAGTAGGGCAGGCCTTTGTCGTCCTTACCTACGTGACAGCCAGCACAGTTGTTATACGGCTGGGCATGGCACACCTGACACTGGAGCAGCGTGCTGCTTGTCTCCATGGCGTGCATCTGGTGAGCCGTGACCTTTGCGAACTCCGGCGCGCCGGCGTGGCAATCTTCACAACGGGGAGCTTCCTTATTGTCATACCGCCTAGCATACTCCTCCGAGGGACTGTGGAACCACTCCCCAGTGTGGCAGGCAGTGCAGTCCATTCCGAGCGGCGCCCAGTGGACGTCCGGCACTATGTCCGGGAACTGGTCCTTGGGTCCCTGCCCCAGCATCTCCTTCTGCACTCGGCTGCCGTGACAGGCCATACAGTTCAGGACCGGATTGGGCGTCTTTCGGAACTGGTGTCCGGCCAGAAAGCCGCCGCCACTCCATTCCGGGCGGTTGACATGACAATCACCGCAGGTCGTGATGTGACACGACGCACAGTGGTTATCAACGGCCACCTGCAGCACATCTACCTTCTCCGGATTCACCCGCGGGGCGAGGACCCCGGTCTCCAGGTTGACTATGCCGTTGTTCGTGTAGTGCAGCGACTTTCGGAAAGCCTCCACCTGGTCCGCGTGGCAGGTGGCACAGAAGGGCTCTTCCTCTGCCGAGGGGTTCGGGATCAGCCCTACGTGCGCCTCGGCCCTGTCCTTAGCGGGCTCAGTCCCGCCATGGCAGGACGTACACGCAACGCGACCGTGTACGGTGTCGAGAAACTCCTCCTTGACCAGAACCTTGTCCTGTACCTCCAACGGAGGCAACGAACCACCTCACCCCTCGCCTTCAGACTCGGTCGACTTCTCGACCTTCGGCGGTGGGTTCTGCTCGAGATCGGCCACAAGGTTCTCGCGGCTCGTGTGGCAGGAGATACAGGTGAAGCCTTCTTCGCTTGATGCCGGTTCCTCGTCCGCTTGCTGTGCACCGCACCCTGCCAACAGCAGTGCCAGGGCCAGCAGTCCGCCCAACAGCAGGAGTCCACCCTTGCTCCGAATCATCTTCGACCCTCCTCCCAGAGCCGCCCACCGTTAAGCGGCTAATATTTTTCGTTAATACCTATAATTCATGAGTGGGCAACCAGGCTCCTTTGTGATTGTTATCACGGTAACTTATAACCCATAAGGTATAATTTATGGCTTAACGAGTATGAAGGAAAGATAACGGGTCGATAGAATTACGTCTTAGGGGGTATCGGCCGTGAACTTCTATCAGCTCGAGGTCTTTTGTACAGTGGCAAAAGTGTCAAGTTTCACTAGGGCCGCCCGCCTGCTCCATTTGACCCAACCAGCCGTCAGCGCGCAGGTGAAGGGCCTGGAGGCCGCCCTGGGAGTGCAGCTCTTCAACCGCCACGGTCGCGGGGTCAGCTTAACCCACGCCGGCGAGCTGGTCTATGATTATGCCAGGAAGATCCTGGCGTTGGCCTCCACAATGGAGAGGGAGATAGCTGAAACTATATCCGACACCGGAGGTCACCTGCGGATAGCGGCCACGGAGATAGTGGGCCGATACATCCTTCCGTGCACGGTTTGGACGTTCCGCAGATCCCACCCGTCTACGAAAATTCACATCCAGATAGCCAGCAAGGAGCTTGTCTTGAGGCTTCTCGATGAAGGGGCTGCCGACGTGGCGGTGTTGGAGGGCGAGGTGCCCGCTGAGGGGCGGCAGGTGCAGAGTATGGGCAGGGAACAGGTGGTTCTCATCACGCCGCCCTCGAGGAAGTGGAGGGACAAGAAGGAAGTGGACCTCGAGGAGCTCCTGGAGGAGAACATAGTCGTAAGCCTCCAGGATACCACCATGCGCTCACTTTGGGGAGAGGCCCTAAAAGCGGCCGGGGTCGATGAGGGAAGGGTATCCATCGTCGAAGTCGGCGGTGAGGAGGGCCTTAAGTCCGCCGTAATGGCCGGCCTGGGGGTCGCGCTAGTGTTGAAGATCACGGCCCTGAAGGAGATACACGAGGGGACCCTCCACTCCGTTAAAGTGCGGAGGCTCCCTGCTTCACTGCCCCTTCACGCCGTCTACAGGCCCGACGCAGCGCCGGGAATCACGCGCCGGTTCGTGAGTATGGTGTGCAATACGCCTATTGATTGCGCCAACGGCTAGGTGAATCTCTTTCGCCTTCTCTTGGTGATGACGACATCCCAAACGCCGTCTTCCCTTTGGGAAACGTCTACAGCGTGTCCTTCCTGAAGGGCCCAATCGTATATGTTCTTTACCGCCTGCTCTAGGCCGACCAAGACGACTAGTGACTCCCCCGGCGCCATCAACTGGACCTTGCGCTCCACTTTCAGCAGCGGGACGGGACACGGGTCACCGACCACGTTCAACCTCTGCTGCACCACACGGACCCCCCCTCACCCTTCACAGGCATTATTCGCTACGCAGGGGGGTCAATCCTCGTATCACGCCGACCTTTCCACGAAAGTCATCGCTCCCTGCAGGCACTCCTCAAGGCAGGCCTCACAATCCCTGCACTTCGACTCATCGACCGACGCGGTGCCCCCGACGAGCCTGATGGCCTCCTCAGGGCAGGCCCTGGCACAGGCCCCGCATCCGGTGCACAGCTCTGGGATCACATGCGCGGGCAACTTCAGACCTCCTTATACCCTACGGGGTACCCCTATTATAATCCCGCCTCCTCCCCCCTGTCAAGAGACGGGCCGCACCCTGCAGGTGCAATCGTAATAAGCCGCGCTGTGCCCCATATCGGTCTCACGCGCCGCCGTGAGCACGTTCACGCAGGTCCCGTCAGACACCCAGCCGCCGGAATAAACCAGGACCGAATCCCGCCGGACCGACTCAGTGGACCTCACCACGACCTCAAGCGAGCCCCGTTCGTTCTCTAGCACCGCCCGTCCGCCCTCCTGCAGGCCGAGCCGCCGGCAGGTATCGGGGTGGATCAAGGCCTCTACCTCGCCCTCTCTGAAAATCCGCTTCGGAAATTGCGAGTGGATGCTCAGAAGAGGTAGCGGGGTAAGCAGTTGAAGTCCCTCTTCCTCTAGGTATTTGGGCGGGCTGAATTCAGGCAGAGGCGGCAAGCCATCCAGGGCCGCCCGCTCCGAGTATAGCTCTATACGCCCCGACGGCGTCTCGAACCTCCCGTCCTCCCAGGCGACCAGCGCCGCCCCGGGGTAGCGCTGGTACGTCCCCGGCTTCAGTTCCAAGCCGCCCACCCGGCTGAGGTACCTCTCGGCCCATACATCTTCGTCGGCAGGAAACTGCTCCCCGAAGCCCAGCCGCCTGGCCAACTGCGCGTAAACCCAGATATCCGGACGGGCCTCCCCCACCGGCTCGATGGCCCGCTCGCCGTACAGCACCACGTTGTGCCAGGAGGTCTTGTAGATATCCCGCTGCTCCAGCCACGAGCAAACCGGCAGGACCAGGTCGGCGTTACGGGCGGTATCGGTCATGACCATGTCCAGGACCACCCGAAAGCGAACCCTCCGCCAGGCTCGCAGCGTAGCTGACACGTCGGGCAGCTGCGCAATAGGGTTGGACCTGCTCACGAAGATAAGGGATATGGGCGGGTCCTGAGCCTCTGCGATCTCCTGAGCCAGGCGGGTACGCAACAGTCCTCGCCGCCGTACCCCCTCAACCTGGAAGGGAGGAAAAGCACGGGAGACGGCGCTGTTGGCGTAGTTAACCCCCCCGCCGGCCTTGCCGACGTTCCCGCAGAGGGCGGCGAGGGCGTCTATGGCGCGAATGGTGGAGCCCCCGTTGCTGTACCTCTGCATACCGTACCCGAGGAGGATCGCAGCGGGCCGCCTCCCAGCGTATAACCTCGCCAGCCGCCGGATATCGTCGGCCGGAAGGTCGCAGACCCTGGCCGCCCACTCGGGCGTCTTATCCCGTACCATGGCCCTGAACTCAGCGTAGCCCTTAACGTGCCGGGCGATGAACTGTTCATCCTGCAGGCCTTCCTCCAGGATCACATGCGCCATGGCCAGGGCCAGGGCCCCATCGGTGCCGGCCCTGGGCTGCAGGTGCCAATCGGCCTGGCGGGCCGTGAGGGTCTTCACGGGGTCTATAACCACGAGGGGAGCGCCGCGCTTTCTGGCCTCCTTGATCAGCATCATCCCGTGCATGTTAGTCGCCGCCGGGTTCCTCCCCCACACAACCACCAGCGACGTATTCACCAGGTCGAGCGGGTCGTTCGCCCGGTAATCGCCGAAGTCGTAGAGCTGCGCCTGGATGCCGCCCGCCCAGCACAGGCTCCCAACGGGTACGGACACTCCGCCGTAGAGGTCGAAGAAGAGGTGCTCGACCTCCTTGAGGAGGGTCTGTGACCCGTAATCGTAGTAGTGCAGGAGCCCGTGCGGGCCGCTCTCCCGCCGGGTTCGCTCCATCTCTTCGGCCACCAGGTCGAGCGCCTCCTCCCAGCCCAAGCTCTCCCACCCCGATCCCGCCCGGCGCAGCGGGCTGGTCAGACGAGCGGTGCTGTAGACTCGCTCGAGCTGGTACCTGGCCTTTGGGCAGACTACGCCTCGTGTAATCGGATGTTCCGGGTCCCCCTCAATGGCCACCGCCCTGCCATCCTCGACGTGGACCAAGAGACCGCAGGTATCCCAACAGTTCATCGGACAGCCGGTCCGAACCCTCTTGCGCGTCATTGATCATCCTCCGCCTTCAGCTGATGTTCCTCCCACGCGCTCCTCAGGGCCCGTTCATCTAGAAGAAGGTCGTAGGCGGTCCAGGCTAGGGCCGTGGCCGCGAACAAGAGAGCCCGTCGACCCTTGGAGGAGACGGTCTCCCTGGCGAACTCACGGGTGTGCCCTGGCACCGGCCGGTCCGTGAGCGCTACGTAGGCGTGCAGAGCCGGCAAGACCTGGCTCACGTTGCCCATGTCCGTAGACCCGCCCACCCTCATCTCCCTGAGTACCCTGTGCCCCAACAGCTCTACATTCCTGGTAAATCGCTCGGCGAGCACCTCGTTGGTCACCAGGCGAGCGTAACGGTGACTGAACCTTCGATGGTTCAACGAGACCCCGGTGCTCAGCGCCGCCCCCTTGGCGCAGCTGAGGAGCCTCTCCACCACCTCCGTGAGGTAGGTGTCGCTCGCCGACCTCACGTAAAAGCGCGCCACGGCGCGGTCGGGGATGATAACCGGGTCCCTTCCTCCCTCGGTCACCACGCCGTGGATGCGAGCGTCGGCCTTCAGATGCTGCCGGAGGGAGTTGACCGAATTGTAAAACTGGACCAAGCCGTCCACCGCCCGGCGCCCCCTGAACTCCAGCTCAAGGGCCTCCCGGGCCAGGGAAGTGGTTCGGGCCGCGGTGACGCTGGCCGGGTGAACGAGCATAGCCGCATCCACCCCGGCGAAGGCGCCCGCCTCCAGCAGGCGCACCTTTCCGCCCGCCCCCTCCACGCCGCCCTCCTCGGCCGGACAGCCGATGACCACTATCCTGCCTCGCCCCGGGGACGCAGCCCGGGCGAGGGCTCTGGCCGCGCCCACTGCGGCCACGCCGATGAGGTTGTGGCCGCAGCCGTGGCCGACCTCCGGCAGGGCGTCATACTCCGCCAGGAGGGCGATACACGGGCCGCCTGGGCCGAAGCTGTGCTCGGCGTACCAGGCCGTGGGCAGGTCACAAAAGGGACGCTGTACCTCAAAGCCGTCGCGGGCCAGGGAAGAAGACAACCACTCAGCAGCCCGGTATTCCCTATACCCGAGCTCCGGGTGGTCGAACAGCAGGCGCGAGAGAGCGGCGAGCTCCGGCGCTAAGCGTTGAACCTCTCGCCGGATCCTCTCCTTATCAATCACCGGCTCCTTCTCCCTTCAATTCCCATCCTCCACCCTGACGAGTCCGGAGACGGGGAGAACCAGGACCTTCTTGTGCATCCCCCGCCAGGAGAGGATGAACTCCCCGCCGGCGGACGGAGACCCGTCCACGTGGAAGGTCAGGGCGCTCTCCCCCGCGAAATCAACCCCCTCTATCCGCGCGCCGTAGCTCGGGACGACCTCCCTCTCCTTCAGGTCGTCCACCCAGACCTCTATGCGGTCAGGAAAGAACAGGATAACCCTCTCCTTCCCCTCCGCCACGGCGCGGGACCTCGCCAGCCTTATCTCGCTTACCACCTCGCCGACTATGAAGTCAAACTGGGCCGCCCGGATGGCCGACTGCACTGCAGGCACGGCCACGGCGCCGATGATCGCTACAACTGCCAGGGCCAGAAGAGCCTCCAGCACGGTAAATCCCCTTTGACTACCCATCATGGTCCGGGCGAGAAGGGGTCAGGGCGCCCCGCTGGACGCTCGGGGCTCATCCCGCCCATGACCGCCCTGCCGCTTCCCTCCTGCGAGTAAACCCAGAAGGAATAGGTGGCCTCCAGGAGGCCGTAATTGAGGGCCCCGTTCGCCAGCTCCGGAGTTACAAATTCAACGCCGCTCACGACGACCCGACGCGGCATAGTCTCGAGCAATCTCAAAAAGGCCAGCTGCGAGTGAAAATCGCCGCTCACCAGCACCTCGATCTCGTGGCGGGTATAAGGCCCGGCGGTCGTGCTCGGCCCGAACTTGATGTGGAGATCCGTGACGCCGGCCTCGGACGCCGACCGCGCCAGATAAGCGATGAGCCCGGGCCGGTCCAGCCCGGCTGGAACACCCTCGTCGAACTCCTGGATGAGCCTGAGCGTGTTCTCGATATCGGCCTCTATTGCCTCCCGCTCCCCGGAGAGACGTCTGGCCTCGGCCAGCAAGACCTCCTGGGCCCTCAGCCTCTCTTCCAGCAAGACCAGCTCTCCGTGGAGGGGCTCGTAGGCCAGCAGATAAAGGGCCGCCACGAGGAAAACCAACCCTCCGACCGCCAGGAAGAGCCTCTCTCTCCTAGTCAGTTTCTGACCCAGGACGTTCATCTACCGTCCCCTCTCCAAACTTAGCTCGCACCACAAAGTGCACCCGTCGGGGCGGTGTATTGGTCTCGTCGAACCGTTTCGGAAAGGTCACCTCGATGACCTCGGCTCCCAGCGAGGTCTTAAGCTCCAATAACAGCGACGCCACGCTCTCCAACCTGGCGGCCTCACCGGCGATGGTGACCTCGCCTCCGGGAGAGGCTACGAGGCCGGTCAGCACCACGTCGGGCTCGGTCACCTTACCGAGCCCCTCAATAAACCCAGACCACCGAGGCGCCGCCTCTGTCATCGCCGCCCGCCGCTGCGCCAGGTCCTCCAACAGCGTGTTGAGATGGGCTCTGGCCTTCAGAACCTCCCGATAGGCGGCGTACTCCTCCTCGAGCAGGGCCAGCTGTGCCCGAGTCGCGTCGATCTCCCTCTCTAGCAACAGGTAGTAGTAGCTCGCACCCACCGCCGCCACGAGGACCGTTACCAGGACGAGGGCCATCCTGAGCCGCCTCCGACGACGGAACTTGACCGATTGCGGGAGCAGGTTAATGTCCACCAATTAGCTCCTCTCCCTCAGGGCAAGGCCCAGAGCTGTGACGAACTCCGGTCCAAAGCCGTCTACTGCTTGCATCAACCCGGCATTGACCCGCAGCTTTCCGGGCAGCTGTACCGGCTGCACCCTGCAGTCCCCTCCCAGCCTGTTCTCGAGCGAGGCCAACAGGTGGTTGCGCAGCGCCTCGGGAAACCCCTTAAGGCGAGCGCCACCACCCACCAGGTATATCCCCCCAATCCTCTTCCTGTACTGGGCCATGAAGTACTCCAAGGACCGGCGGATATCGCCCAACAGGACCGAGACCAGGGGCTGAAGCGCATCGAACACCGGGCTGTCATTAGCCACCCCGTGCGCAACCATTAGGGACTCGGCCCTGGCCCAGTCCTGACCGCTCTCCCTCATGATGACGTCGACCAGAGAGCGTAGGCCTACCTCGAGGGACCGAACTAGAAGGGGCAACCCGTCCACATAAATGCCGATTTTCGTGCTGCTGGCCCCGAGGTCCACTATGACCACCGCTTCATCCTCAACCACATTGAGCCCTGCCACCGCCTCAAGAGCCCTGTAGTTAGCCACGGCCTCGATTTCGATAGCGCACGGGTACCGACGCAGACGGCGGATGGCGGTCAGATAACCCTCAACAGAGCGCCTGGGCACCCCGACCAGCATCGTCTCCATCTCCGGCCCCTCGCCGTCAGCGTCCTTGATGTGGAAGTCGACCACAGCCTCCTCGCCGGGCATGGAGATATACTGCTCGGATTGCCATCGCAGGGCCTCCTCGAGCTCCGCGGGGCTCATCCTGGGCAGTTTCACGTGTCTGACGATCACCCTGCCGCCCCCGACGGCCACCACCACTCGCCTGCCCCTGATGCCCCGCGCTCTGAGCATATCCCTCAGTCGCTTGACCAGCTCCTGCGGCCTGAGGATAACGCCGTCCTCCAACACTCCAGGCGGGGTACGGGCACATCCGAAGTTCGCGATCCTCGGCCCGGACGGCCCCCACACTATCTGCACCAGCTTGATGTACCTCTGTCCCACATCGAGCCCGACCTGCGTCCTGCGCTGGGAGGCCAAGGGGCCGAAGGCCCTCACCGTGGGCCATATCTCCTCGCCGTCGGGGAAGGGAGACTTCCGCGGCCCCTCGGATTCACCCACGTCCGGCACCTCTTCCGCCGAATCGCTCCTTCCCTCCACCGCCTGTATCAGGCTGGCCAGGGTCACCCCCTCAGGAGGCTGCTCCTGTGACCGGCGGGCGACCTCGGCCAGGTCTAACTTGCCCTGGTCGCCATCGTCCTCGGCCACCTGGTGATCCCCACCCGTCTCGGAGGGCACAGCCCGCGGCGGACTCACCCTGCGGGAGGTCGGCTCGACGACGACCTTGAACCGCTGCTCGCGATGACGAGGTCCTCCCGCCACCCTGGATATCTCGTGCCCGTCAGCGGCCCGCCTGCGGGCCCTCCTCACCCAGTGCCATAGGAGGACACCGTAGAAGAGGCCCAGCCCCGTTAAGCCGTAGAACCTGTAACCCGAATCCGTCAGGTACCAAAGGTACTCGAGGGCCAACACACAACCCGTGAGCAAGAGGAGAACGAAGAACCACAACGTCCAGGCGACGGTCGAGAGGACGCCATCCTCCTTGGGGCTATCATCTACGCGCCTTCCCGACCTCGTAACCAGCGGTTTCAACTAACCGGCACCTCTCTTTCGGTGCTTCATTCCTCCCGCCACTCCACGACCTCTACCCTCAACGAGGGCCAGGCAGGGGAGTAAACCTGCTCGAGACGTTCATCGAAGATCAGCCGGAGCTCACCGGCATAATCCACCTTCTCACCGGATAATCCCCCGAATATGTCACACGACTCCTTGATAGTTACCTTCTTCTGGCCGACCACCATCGCCTCAAGAACACCGGCTTCCACCTCCACCCGGTCCAGGGCGATCAGCCAGAGCAGGCTGTCCTCATCAGCGTACGAGAGGTCGCCCGAGACCACTATGCTGCCGGAGGACACGATGGTCAGCCTTCCCGCCAGCGTTCCCCATATCTCCACATCTCCGTCAACGAAGATGACCTCGCCCTGGTAGGTGAGCGGCCCCGCGAATACTCGCCCGCCATAATAGACCTCGTCGGCGTGCTCTAGGTACCAGCTCTCGTCGTAGAGCCCGAGCGACAGCTCCGGCGCCCCCTCCGTTATCGAACCGGTGACCTCCAGCTCGCTGCGTCTCCCCCTCCCCTGGCCCTTCCCGCCGTCCTCCGTCTCCCTGAGAACGCCCGAGAGCGAGAGATCGCCGTCGATGAACACACTGTCCTTTACCTTGACGTCGCCGTTGACGTGAACGTCCCCCCTGATCTCCGCCGGCGCCTTGAACTCGATGTTGTTTCCCGTCACGAAGAGAACCTTCCTCTGGGCCTCACTTACCCCGACGCTGACGGTGACAGTGACCACCCTGCGTATCTTCCCCAGCCGGCCCTCCGACCGGATCGTCCTCCGATCGTCACCCTCAGCCGTCACCGTCACGTGGTAGGTCCCCTCGTCCAGGGACCCGTCGAGCTGACCGACGAAATGGGGGTTTCCCTTAAGCTCCTCTACCGCTCGGGCCACACCGGCCTCCGCGAGATAGAAGGCCGCCGTTGACCTGTACACATTGGAGGCTATGCGCAGGTCGGTGGTCACCGTCAGGGCGAGCATGGCCCCCGCGAGCAATACAACCGTTATAATGAACAGCGTCACCAACAGGACGACGCCCTCGTCATTCTCGGTTGCGCATAGCCACCTTGGTGCGGATCTCATGGACGCCCCCTGACGAGTCCTCGCTCCTGAGAGAAAGGGTCACCACGCCGCGCGGAGATACCTCAACGTTCAGGCTGGAAATGTCGTACCCAACGACGACGCCCTCACCGCCGTCTACTGATCTAATTATGGTGTTCCCGACGAGGGCGTACCTGACCTGCCGTCCATCGCGCAAGGTGAAGGTGATCGCCTCGTCGCTGACCGTAACGTCCAGTGCTGACCTCGCATCTCGCACCAGCCGGTCAGTTGCCACCAGCAGGCTCTGCCTGGCCTCCGAGACGGCCTGCCCCTGCTCGAGACTACGCACCGCCCCCTCATAGAAGCCGGCAGCTGACACCAGCAACAGGCCGAGCAGGGCCGCGACCACCAGCACCTCTATCATGATAAACCCCTGGGAGGACCTCACTTCACCCACAACCCCGGCAAAAGCAACGTAACCAGTTGGAGCTCCTTGTCCTCGTCGCCCTCTCGCCAGAACACCGTAACCCTGACCTCTCTGAGCTCCGGCCCCAGCGCCGTCACCTCCACCTGCCGTTCATAACCGGGATACCCCGGCACAGCAGCCCTGGCTGCGGAGGTCACCTCGCCAGGGGGCGCCGCCAACAACTCCTCCATGCCCTCCTGGGCCAGCATGGTGGCCGTAACGAAGCTCTCCGCCGTCTCCTGGGCGTAGGCCGCGGCCAGGAACACGCCGACCAGCGGCACGAAGGCTATGCCTATCAGCGCCACCGCCAAAAGGGTCTCGATGTACGTAAAGCCGGCCGTCTTAGTCACTGCCGCACCTCTTCCGTAGCTAGTTCAACGGAGGAGGGGGAAATCCTCCTCTCACGGCGCGAGGTACAGGTAGCCCAGATACCAGTCTATGAGCGGCTCGGCCCAAAAGAGGGCGATCAGGGACCCCAGGGCCAGGAACGGCCCGAAGGGGATGGCGTCCTTTCTCCCCTTGATCCTCAGGATGATGAGCATTAAACCGACCAGGGCACCGATGCAAAAGGAGGCGAAGAGGGCCACCGCTACGCCCGGCCAGCCCAGGTAGAACCCCATCAGGGCCGCCATCTTCATATCCCCCGCCCCCATGCCGCCGAAGGAAAGCAGGACGATGACCAGCATCGTTCCTCCGCCCACTAGCAGCCCGAGCCCGGCGGACTGAAGGGATAGGGGGGCCCCTCCCGAGGCCAGCAGCAGCGCCGCGCCGCCCAGGACACCCGAGCCCGTGAGCACGTTGGGGATTACACGGTGGGAGAGATCTATGGCCGAGATCATCACCAGCAGAGAGAAGAAGAGGGCGTAGAAGGCCCATTCCCAGCCGAGGCCCGACCTGGCCGCCAGGACCGCGAAGCCCAAGGCTGTACCGGCCTCGACCAGGGGGTAGGCCACCGAGATCCGGCTCTTGCAGAACCTGCATCTCCCACCCAGGACCACGTAGCTCAGCAGGGGCACCAGGTCCCTCGCCTCCAGCGTCCTCTCACAGGAGGGACAAAAGGAACGCGGCGCCAGAGGGGACAAGCGCCTCGGCAGCCTATAGATGACGACGTTGTAGAAACTGCCCAGCACTAGGCCTGTGACGACGGCTATTACGACGTGAAGAAGGTCCACGCTCTGCACCCCCGGGGAAATACACAAGAGGGAGGTGGCCGGTTCCTTCGCCACCTCCCGTCAATTACAGCGGCCCTTAGAAGACCCCATCCTGAGTAACGGTGATGGTGCTTCCGTCCCGCGCCGTTATCTGCAATGTAAAGCCTTCGGCGGTCTTTGTATAGCTTTCGTAACTGAAGTTCGCATAATCTGGATTCTCGGGCAGCGCAATGTACTTACCGAGAGCATTCCTCAAGGTCCCATAATCCGTTATGGCGTGTTGTTCACCGGACTGGGTATCTGGCGGGTACTCACCCTCCTCGATGTTGTA
>DFND01000079.1 GCA_002375895.1 Firmicutes bacterium UBA3576 | reverse complement strand
ACATACATTTTAGGACATTACCCCTCAGAAACTGAGGTATCTCCGAGATATCACGTATCGCCGCCGCGAAGCTTTGGTAGTCCTCGGGCTTGACCTTGGGACTTTCGAAGTCTGCGGCGACGAGGTGAAAGCCAATGGCGTTCCTGACGAAGGGCACCACTGTCTCCGTATGGCTCTCAAGCATGTACCTTTGTAGCGCAAAGCTCACGTACAACCCCACAGCGAGCACGAAAAGTAACATCCATAACAAACTCCTGATCACGAAAAGCCGGGTAAGTTCCACCTCTCACCCTCCTTGGCCTCCCTACCCGCTGAGGTTCAACAATATTCGCTCAATTCCTCTAAAATCGGCAAGCAGGAAGGCCTCTCACTGGGGTGCGGCGTAGAATGAGTCCCCGGGGTAGAAGGAACAGCCTACCTCCGCATCCCAGGCCTTGAGCTGGCCCAAAGGGCCTAACCTTGCCACTACGCTAAGTTAGGGGATAACTTGAGAGTAAAGATTAAGTAGGCTTCCAAGGAGAAAGAGGGAAACAAGAGACCGGGCCGAAAGTTACCGTGTACCTATCGGCACGAACTTGGCTCATACACCTGGAACTGTGATAGGTTCTTACCTTCCTTCTGGCCCGGGTGATGTAGCCACGTCACATCCGTGCGAGGGAGTCCTACTGCGGAAGTTACAGCTCTCCTTCAGGGGGCAATAATCGCAGGCAGTTTCCCCCGACTCACCTAGTTCCGGCCCGATCCCGATAGCAAGGGTGGAGGACTTCAGCGGGTTCATGACGCAGCTCGGGCTCAAGGAGACCCCAATTCTTCCAGGTCCCAATAGCTCAAACAGCGTCCGTTGATCGGTTAAGGGCCAGCCCGACTGCCCGGGGCTCAGGGGCGCGCTGACGGACATCCCTTCGGACTCAGCCAGCTCCCTCACCAGCCTGCGTGCCTCCTGGGCGACCAAGTCCACGGCCAGCGAACCGACGGCGTCGAGAAGGTAGGCTTTAGCGGTAGCACCGGTTCTCTGGTAATAGGCCACCCGCTCCTCCAACCTGGGCCCGATACTACAGCATATCAGAACCACCTTGCTGGCCGTGCGCATGAACTTAGCCAAGAGACGGCCGCTAAACTCGTGTCCTGACGTTAGGGTGAGCCGGTCCTGCCCGACGTGGTCGACCTCGAACACCTCGTAAAGGAGTATCGGGTCCATAAGTGAAGGGGCTTCAGCCACGACCTGCTGGTAGCGCTCAAGGGCCCGCTGGCCTATCGTGGCCTGCGCCCCTCCACCACCGCTTACCCGAACAAGTTGGTCAACGTCGATGTTCAATTTGAAACCCCGTACGATAGGCATGACCCCAACACCCCTCTCAATGCCCCCCCAGAGACGAACACGTGCTGGTCCGCGCCCATCTCCTCGTGGCAAGCCGTGCTTGGAGCCGCCGGCCTTTTGGGGGACAGCGGTAAATGTTGTATCGTTCGTTGCTTGGGGTGAAGGATCCTTCTCTACAAGAGTATCAGCACTACCCAAGGCAATCCTATGCCAACACCCGGTTCAAGGTAGCCCTCTCCTCTCAAAGATAAAGGCTGCCTCACGTGTGAGGTAGGCAATAAGAGATAAGGGGCACCGCCCCTTCTAGCAGTAAGTTCAGGTACGACTGAAGTTGGGGTAACCCGCCCTCTTGAAGGCCTTCCTGATGGCCTCAGCGTCGCATCTGTCCGGATCGAAGAGCAGGGTCACTATTCCCCTGCCGGGGTATACCCTCACCTCCTCCACGCCATCGAGGGCCATGAGAGCGCTCTCAAGGCGCCCTCTTCCGGGCTTCCCCAGCAGCCCTCGTACCTTGTAGGCTGCCTTCTTGAAACGGATGCGCACATTACATCCCTCCCCTGCCAGTATATGCCTCGACAGGGGAAGGGGGGCCGGCGAACCGACCCCCTCCTGCTAACCTCTGCGTTCGGCCCCGAGCTCCTTCCTCAGGGCGGCCATGATCTCCTCCTCTACCTCCTGAACTCTCTCATCGGTGAGGGTGCCCGTGAGCGATCTGAAGGTCATGGAGACGGCCAGGCTCTTCTTCCCCTCGGGAATGGGGGCGCCTTCGTAGACGTCAAAGAGGACACAATCCTCCAGCACCTCTCCGGCAGCCTCCCTGACCAGCCGCAACACCTCAGCGGCCGGCACGCTCTTGTCGACGATCACGGCCAAGTCGCGGTCCGAGGCGGGGTGCCGCGGCAGGGGCCTGAACCTGATGGCAGGCCTGTCGGCCGCGATCAGCCGGCTGAAATCGATCTCCATCACGCAGGGACGTCCCACCAGGTCATATTCCTCTACCACGTCCGGGTGCAGTTCCCCGAGGTACCCCAGCACGTCCCCGCCCATAACCACCGCGGCGCTCCGGCCGGGGTGCAGGAAGGGGTATTCTCCCCCCTCAGGCCTTCTGAGCTCGACGGCCGGATAACCCAGCCCCTCCAGAAGGGCCTCGAGCAGGCCCTTGAGGTCGTAGAAGTCACCGGCGCGCGCCGGCGCATCCCACTGCACGGCGCCGAAGGAACCCATCACCGCGGCCACCAGGTGTAGGTCCTCCGCCGGCAGGTCCCCAGGGGACGGCAGGTAAACGGGGTTGATCTCGTAGACCTGCAGGTCGGTGGCCTGGTGACGCGCGTTGTAGGACAACACCTCCAGCAGGCTCGGGAGGAGCGAGGTCCGGAGACACTCCTGCTCCTCGCTCATCGGATTGGCTATTCTGATGGCGTCCCGCCACGGGTGCTCAGCGGGAAGCCTCAACCTGTCGAAGACGCCGGTGCTGTGGTAGGCGACGGTTACGAGCTCGTCATAACCCATTCCCCTCACCAGCCTCCCGGCCCTCTCCACCAGCAGCTGCGTCTCGGTACGACCTCCGGCGGTGGTAACCCCACGGGGCAGGGTGGCCTCGATATTGTTGTACCCGTAGAGCCGCGCCACCTCCTCTGTGAGGTCGATCTCTGAGGAGATATCCTTGCGCCGTGTGGGCACGGTGACCACGACCTCGGCGTCGTCGCCGACTGCAGCAACTCCGAACCCGAGGCGTGAGAGTAGACCTCGCACCAGTTCAGCATCCAGGTCCGTGCCCAAGACCTCGTTAATACGGGAGACCCGCAAGGTGACCACAACGTCCTCCACGCGACGGGGGTATACGTCCACTACGCCGGGATGTACCCTGCCCCCCGCGTACTTCACCAGCAGTTCAGCCGCGCGGTCGAGCGCCCGCACAGTCCCCTTGGGGTCCACTCCCCTGTCAAACCTGGCGGCGGCCTCAGACGGGACGCCCAGCCTGCGCGAGGTGCGGCGGACGCTCCGGCCTTCAAAATGTGCCGACTCCAGGAGCACCTTTACCGTGTCCTCCCGGACCTCGCTGTCCATACCCCCCATGACGCCGGCCACGGCTACGGGACCGCTCGGGTCCGCTATGACCAGCATGTCAGAATCAAGCTGCCTCTCCTGTCCGTCCAGCGTGACTATTCGTTCGCCATCGCGGGCTCGCCGTACGATTATCCTGCCCTCGGCCAATCGGTCGAAGTCAAAGGCGTGCAGGGGCTGGCCGTACTCCAACATGACGTAGTTGGTGATGTCCACTATGTTGTTTATGGGCCGCATCCCCGCCGCCCTGAGCCTGGCCTGTAGCCACAGGGGCGACTGGCCCACTTTCACGCCGGTCACCAACCTGGCCGAGTACCTCGGGCAGAGGTCGGGGTCCTCGATGACGACCTGCACCTTATCCGACGTAGCCGCGAGGCCGGGATCCTCGGCCGGTTCGGGTGGCACCGCTTTCACCCGGCGGTCGAAGATCGCGGCGACCTCCCGTGCCAGCCCGCTGATGCTCATGCAGTCGGCGCGGTTGGGCGTGAGGTCCAGCACGAGGACGGCATCGTCCATGCCCAGGTAGGACATCACATCCTCGCCGATGGGGGCGTCCGCGGGCAGGATCAGTACGCCGGCCTCCTCCTTCGGCCTATCATCGAAGAAGCCGAGCTCCTCCGCCGAACAGACCATGGCCTCAGACTTCTGGCCTCGAATGACTGTCCTCTCTATCTGGCCGCCAGGCAGCCGAGCACCGGGCAGAGCCACCGGAACCCGCGCGCCCTCCCTCAAATTGGGGGCCCCGCTCACCACCTGCACCGTCCGGGCGCCCACCCGAACTTCGCACACCATCAACCTGTCGGCGTCGGGGTGGGGGTGGAGCCTGACGATCTCCCCCACGAGCACGCCGCCCACCTCTTCTCCAGGACGCTCGATGGCATCTACGGCCACCCCGGCCATGGTCAGGGCGTCGGCCAGTTCCTCGGGCGGCACGTCGAGCTCTACGTGTTCCTTGAGCCATCCATAGGGTACTCTCACGCCCCAATCCCCCCGAACTGCCGCAAGAATCTAATGTCATTGGCGTAAAAGAGCCTGATGTCGTCAATGCCGTACTTCAGCATGGCTATCCTCTCCACCCCCATGCCGAAGGCGAACCCCGTCACCTTCTCCGGGTCGTAGCCGCCGTTCCGGAGAACCGTCGGGTGGACCATACCCGCCCCGAGGACCTCCAGCCATCCCGTGCCCTTGCAGACCCTGCACCCCTCTCCCCCGCACATGGTACAGGACACGTCGACCTCCGCGCTGGGCTCGGTGAAGGGGAAATAGCTCGGCCGCAGCCTGATCCTGGTCCCCTCCCCGTACATTGCCCTCGCCCAGGCCAGGAGCACTCCCTTGAGGTCGCCGAAGGTAATACCGTGGTCAACTTGCAGGCCCTCCACCTGATAGAACATCGGCGAGTGCGTTGGGTCGTCATCACGTCGGTAGACCCTGCCCGGGCTGATGATTTTGACCGGAAGCTCCGGCGCATGGGCCTGCATGTACCTGATCTGGACCGGCGAGGTGTGGGTTCGCAACAGGACGTCACGGCTGATGTAAAAGGAGTCCTGCATATCCCTGGCCGGATGGTCGCTTGGTATGTTCAAGGCCTCGAAGTTGTAATAATCGGTCTCAACTTCGGGCCCCGTGGCCACCTGAAAGCCCATCCTGATAAACACGTCTTCGATCTCCGCCAGGGTCGCCCGCAGCGGATGCGGAGTGCCGGGGCGACGTACCCGTCCCGGCAGGGTGATATCTATGACCTCAGCGCCGAGCCGGCGCTCCTTCTCAGCCCGCTCCACCTCCTGCCGCCTCTCCTCGAGGAGCGACTCCAGCGAGGCCTTGACCTCGTTGACCAGCCGACCGATGACCGGCCTCTCTTCTGGCGGGATGTCCCTCATGCTCCTCGAGACCTTGGTCAGCTCGCCCTTCTTTCCCAGGTAGCGCACGCGCACCTGCTCCAGGGCCGCGGAGTCAGTGGCGGCTGCCAACGCCTTCTCCGCCTCTTGTTTGATTTTGAGCAGTTCCTCCCTCATCTTCCCCCTCCTTTTTCCAGCTATCTTGGCCAATAAAAAAACCCCCGTCCAAGGGACGAAGGTCATGCCTCCGCGGTACCACCCTAGTTAAGGATATACCTTCTCTCAGCAGGATACGGGGCCCAAGCCCTATATATCCCCTCTCCTTTAACGGTGAGACTCCGGCAAGGCCTACTATCGGTTCAGCCCGCGGCTCCGGAGGGAACTTCAGCCGCTCGTACCGCACCCGCGCTCTCAATCACGGCCCGGGCTCCCTGTCCGGCCGGTTTGCGGCCTACTTTTCTCCTTCACGGCCTTTCTGAAGACATATCATGTTTTTCAAAGGTCACTGGGCGGACAGTTTTTTATAGATCAGGTATGCGACAACCGAACCGGTGATCTCGAAGATACGCCAGAAGAAATCAGCGGTAAGAACCACTGGACCACTACCTTTCAACCGGTTTGTGGCGCCCTTTGGTGTGCATTATACCATACCCAACCCCCATTTACAAGGAAGCCCCGGCCGTCCGCTGCCTAATGGCCTCGTAGAGGAGGATGGAGGCGGCGACGGCGGCGTTGAGCGATTCCGCCCGCCCGGGCATGGGGATCCTGACTACCTCGTCCACCAGACCTTTGACCTCCGGGCTGATGCCGTGGGCCTCGTTCCCGATGACGAGGGCCACCGGGCGACGGAGGTCAACGGAGAAGACATCCCTCCCCTCGAGATCGGCGGCGAGCAGCCTGACCCCCGCCCCTCGGAGGCGGCCCGTCACAGCTTCTAGCCTGTCGGCTCTGATTAGAGGGAGGTGAAAGGTAGAGCCCATGGCCGCGCGCAGGGCCTTCGTACCGTGGGGGTCCGCGCAACCCTTGAGGAGGACCACCCCATCGGCCGCGGCGGCGTCCGAGCTTCTCAGGATGGTCCCCAGGTTCCCCGGGTCCGACACCCGGTCCAGGATAACGAATAGGTCGCCCTGCGGAAGATGCTCTGGCGAGAGGAGCCGCGTCGCGCATACGGCCGCCAGGCCCTGCGGGGTCTCCGTATCCATCACCTCCCTGAACAGGGCATCCTCCAGCACCAGGACGGGCACCCCCAAGCTGCGGGCCCATTCCTGGTAGAACTCGTCCTCAAAGGAGCGGGACCGGATCAAGAACTCCACCTCAGCCCCGCTGGAGAGGGCCTCCTCCACCAACCTGACGCCCTCCACGAGGGCCTTGCCGAGGCGGCCCGGGCCCCGCCTGGTGCGAAGGCGCTTTATAAGCTTTACGTACGGGTTTTGCGGGCTTGCGATAATCCGTTCAGCCAATCATTATCTTCTCCTCTGGGTAACTGACTTCGGCCCGGCTTCTCTGACGCTGGGCCAGGGCCACGGCCAGGGTGAGAGGGCCCACCCGCCCGATGAACATGGTAACGGTGACGATGAGCCGGCCCGCCGTGCTGAGCTCAGACGTGATCCCCCTCGAGAGGCCGACGGTGCCGAAGGCCGACATGGCCTCGAAGACTATGTCCAGGAAGGGCTCGGTCTCGGTAACCAGGAGGAGAACGGCCGTCACGGTGACAACGCTCAAAGCCATGAAGAAGATCGCCAGGGCACGGTCGACGGTATCACGAGAGAGGCGTCGCTCGAAGATCACGACCTCCCCCTTGCCGCTCACCGTGGCCCACACTGCTGACAGCACCGCCACCAGAGTGGTGGTCTTGATGCCGCCGGCCGTGGCGCCGGGAGACCCGCCCACGAACATCAGCAACATGAGGAACAGCGCGGTGGCTCCCCCCACCTGGTCTATGGGCACGGTGTTGAACCCGGCCGTGCGGGGCGTTATGGACTGAAAGGCGGCCGCCAGCACCTTGCCCCCCAGGGGAAGCTGGCCCAACGTGGCCGGGTTGGAGAACTCCAGGATCAAGAAACCCAGGAAGCCTACCAGCAGCAGCACAGCGGTGGTCCTGAGCACGATCCTGGTGTGCAGGGAGAGCTTCTTCCTCGTGCCGCGGGCTGAGAGGACGTCCACTATGACCGTAAACCCCACCCCCCCGATCACGATGAGCGCCCCCATCACGATGTTAACATAGGGGTCGGTCACATAGCCCTCGAGGCTCACACCGAACAGGTCGAAGCCGGCGTTGTTGAAGGCCGAGATGGAGTGGAAGATCCCTAGATAAGCGGCCTGTCCGAGAGGATACTGCCTCGCCCACCATAGGGTCAGGAGGAGGGCGCCCGTTCCCTGGATCACCGCCGCGATGAACAGGACGTAGCGGGTCAACCTCACCAGCCCGGCTAGGTTAACGTACCCCATGGATCGCTGGATGAGGATCCTCTCCTTGAGGCCGATCCTCTTCCCCAGGATGAGCGCCACCAGGGTGGACATGGTCATGATGCCCAGGCCGCCGATCTGGATAAGGGCCATGATCACCAGCTGGCCGAACAGCGAGAGCTCGCTACCCGTGTCCACGACCACCAACCCCGTCACGCATACCGCCGAGGTGGCCTCAAACAGGGCGTTGACGAGCCCCATGCTCTCACCGTCAGCCGAGGCCGCCGGGAGGGTCAGGAGGACGGTGCCAACGGCTATGGCCACGAGGAAACCCAGGACCAGCGTCTGGGCTGGCGTGAGGTTGATGTGGGCACCTCTAGGTCCGTTCATAGAGCCCGCCTACTCTTCCTGTAGCTTGGCGATGTCATCGTGCTTGCCGATTACGACCAGGACGTCCTCCCCGGCTACGACGTCGTCCGCCCTGGGGGCCAAGTTTATCTTCTGGCCCCGCTTTATCGCCATCACGTTCACGCCGTACCTCGCCCTGAGGTTGAGGTCCCTGAGCGTCCGGCCGGAGAGCTTCTCCCCCGCCATGATCTCCGCCACGCTGAAATTGGGGGCGAGTTCGATGTAATCGAGGAGGTTCGCGGTGACGAGGTTATGGGCGACCCGGGCCCCCATGTCCCGCTCCGGGAAGACCACGCGGTCAGCCCCTATTCTCTCCAACACCTTGCCGTGCAAGTCGCTGACTGCACGGGCCACCACCTGTTTGACGCCCAACTCCTTGAGGAGCAGGGTCACTAGTATATTCGCCTGGATGTCCTCGCCGATGCTGACCACGACGGTATCGAAGTTACGAAGCCCTAGCGCTTTCAGTGACTCCTCGTCGGTGGCGTCCGCCTCAACGACGTGGGTGATGTCCTTCGCCACCTCTTGAATCCGCCTCTCCTCGCGGTCGACCCCGAGCACCTCGTGGCCGAGCTCAGCCAGGGTTAACGCCACCGCGGTCCCGAACCTGCCGAGCCCAATCACCGCGTACTGCTTTTTCAAGTTAGAACCCCCTAACCGAAAAGACCCAGGCCTCCCTGGGTCTCTCAGTGAAGTATGCCGCTGTCCCTTCAAAGACTCTCCTTGGCCTTCTCGACCAGCTTCTGAAAGGCCGCTTGATCGTTCACGGCCAAGTCGGCGAGTATCTTGCGATTGATGTTCACGCCCGCCCTCTTCAGCCCGTTGATGAACTTGCTGTAGGAAAGGCCGTTGCTGCGGGCGGCCGCGTTGATCCTGGTGATCCAGAGCTTCCTGAAATCGCGCTTCCGGACCCGGCGGTCCCGATAGGCGTACCACAGCGCCTTCATGACGGTCTCGTTGGCCGTCCGGAAGGTCTTGCTACGCGATCCCCAGTAACCCTTGGCCAGCTTCAGTATCTTCTTGTGCCTCCGACGAGCCTTGACGCCTCCCTTGACTCTGGGCATCCCGGAACACCTCCCACTACGCGTAAGGCAGCAGTTTTCTCAACCGCTTCTCGTCCGCATCAGAGACCAAAGCCTTCTTGCGGAGGTCCTGCTTCTTACGAGCCGTTTTCTTCGCCAGCTTGTGGGATTTATAACCCTTCCGACGGGCGAACTTACCCCCGCCGGTCAGCCGGAACCTCTTGGCGGCCCCGCGGTGGGTCTTCATCTTGGGCATGGTATCCCCCCTACTGTCCAGTATCCTACGACCTATCACCCTTGGGTGACAGGATCATGATCATGTTGCGCCCCTCCATGGAGGCCTTCTTCTCCACCACCCCCAGGTCGGAAACAGCATCCGCCAGTCGCTGGCAAAGCTTGAGCGCCAGTTCTTGGTGAACGATCTCCCGGCCCCGGAACATGACCCGAACCTTGACTTTGTTCCCGTCCTTGAGGAACCGCTGGGCGTTCCTCACCTTAACGTTGAAATCGTGCTCCTCGATCTTCGGCCTGAGCTGAAGCTCCTTAATCTCTACGGTCTTGTGCTTCTTGCGGGCCTCGCGCTCTCTCTTAGACTGCTCGTACTTGAACTTGCCGTAGTCCATAATACGGCAGACCTTGGGGTTGGCGTTGGGCGCTACCTCCACGAGATCTAACCCCTTCTCCCACGCCTTCTCCAGGGCCTCGCGCAGCGGCACTATGCCGATCTGCTGACCGTCGGTGTCGATGAGACGCACTTCTCGGGCCCGAATGTCCTCGTTCACCCGCAAATCCTTGCTAATATCCTTTCACCTCCGGCCTGGTTATCGGGCACAAAAAAACGGGGGCAAGCCACCCGTTAACCGAAAGCGCGAACTCCCGGCGACCTCTTAACCCGGGGGCGTGGCCCCCTGGGTGAGAAGCGGATGGCTTCTGCTTTGTTGTCAGCCGAAAACAGTATACCACTTCTTTTCAGGCATGTCTACTCCTCATAACGCAAAAGTTCCTCGGCAGGCTGCCGCCTCCGCCCGGCCCTGACGCGCTTATCGCCGACCCGAGTAGTCACTTTCCTTTGGTCGAAGTGCTCGAGCAACGCCATCGCGAACTTCCGACTAGTCCCCAGCAGGTCCCTGAACTGGCCGAGCTCGACCTCGCCGTGCTCATCGAGGAACCTCTCCAGGGCGTCCAGCGCCTCACGCACCCTCTCTGTCAACATGAAGATATCGCCCGGCAGCCGGGTGACCTCCCCCGTATCGACGAGGTAGGCCAGCACCGCCCTGCCCTGGGGGAAGCCGAACAGTTCCTCCGGCGGCGGAGGCGAGAAGCCGGACTCCGCCAGGGCCTCCAGGATCCGGTCCGCCGTCTCGCGCGCCGGGCCCTCCAGGCGGGCCGTGAACTCCGGGAGCCTCAGGATCTCCCCGTCGCTCTTCAGAAGGCCTGAGGCCTCCATGACCTCCATCAGGGACTTGAACTCCCTGCCGTCGAGGTCCGGCATCAGCCTTTGGTGGACCTCCTCCCGCGGCGCACCCCGGGCCAGGGGGCGTCTCTCGTGCCAGTTCTCCAGGAACTCGCGTACCCTCTGGACCAGCCGGGAATAAGGGTCCTGGTGGATATAGGCGTCCCAACCCGGTACCCTCACCACCTCGGGGGTCTCGTCCAGGACCTCCCTCACCAGGGAGGGCAAGACGTGAAGACGGCGACCCACCTGCTCCGCCGTGGCCGGCAGCTCCCTCTCCCGAGCTAGGTGAAAGAGCACTAGCTCCCGTTCTCCGAGGTCCCTGCGGGCTCTCAGGAGGTCGAGCTCCCTCCTCCGGTACCTCTTCCCGACGTCCAGCACGCGCCCGCCTCCGATGGTGATCATGGGAGAATAGGAGCGAATCACGTAGAGGTCCCCACGGGCAGCTACCAGCGGCCGCTCGCTGCGAAACCTGACCAGCCGCTCCTCCCCGGGCTTCATCCTCTCCGGTCCCTCCAGGGGGATTACCCTGGCTATGGTCTCCGAGGTCCCCACGTGAATCCGCACCCGATCCCCCGCCCGCAGTTCCACCCGAGGCCCGCTGAGAAGTCGCAGCGTGGCCGCCAGGTGAGTGGTCACCACGAAGAACTCGGGGACGGCCAGCACGCGACCCCTCTCAACCTCCCTGACCTCGAGATCGGCGACGTTAACGGCTGTGCGCTGCCCGGCTACCGCTGCCTCGACCGGCCGGCCGTGCACTTGTACCTCGCGTACCCTGACCTCGTGTCCGGGGGGGAGCAGCGCCAGCTTGTCTCCGGCCGCAATCCGTCCCCCGAACAGCGTACCCGTGAGCACCGTCCCCCTCCCCGGGACCGAGAAGGCCCGGTCCACGGGCAGGCGGGTGAAGGGAGACCTGGCGCGACCGCCGCGGTTCCTGAGGGCCGCGGCCAGGATACGCCGGAGTTCGTCCAACCCCTCTCCCGTCATGCTAGAGACCCTGACCACGGGGGCCCCCTCCAGAGACGTCCCCCTGAGGACCTCCGCCACCTCCTCTTCCACCAGCTCCGCCCATTCGGCCTCCACCAAATCTATCTTGGTGAGGGCCACCACTCCCGTGTCGATCCCCAGGAGATCAATAATATCCAGGTGCTCCCGGGTCTGCGGCATGACGCCCTCGTCGGCTGCGATGACCAGGATCACCGCATCGATGCCGGAGACCCCCGCCAGCATGTTCCTGATGAACCTCTCGTGGCCGGGCACGTCGACGACCCCGACCACCAGGTCTTCGTCGAGCCTCATCTCAGCGAAGCCGAGGTCGATGGATATCCCCCTGGCCTTCTCCTCCGGAAGCCTGTCGGTATCCTTCCCGGTGAGGGCCCTGATGAGGGCGGTCTTCCCGTGATCTATGTGTCCCGCGGTCCCTACCGTCAGCTCAGGCATCTCGACGCCCCCCGACGGCCCGCACCAGGCTGGCCTTGACCAGGGGGAAGTCGGCGGGGTCCATGGTCCTTACGTCTAAGTGCAGGACGCCGTCCGCCACCCTGCCCACCACCGGCGGCTCCGAGGTCCTCAGGGCTCGGTGGAGCTCTGCGGCGCCCAACCCCGGCACCGAGACCCGAACCGTCCAGGAGGGCAGGCTCACCTCAGGCAGCGACCCTCCACCTGCGAGGCATTGTCCCGGAGCTACCGTGACCTCGGCCCCCCCGACGTCGGCCAGGATGCGAGCGAGCTCCTGCGCCCTGCCCTCCAGGACGTCGGCGCCGACCGACAACATTCCTAAGACCGGGATCTCCGCGGCCGGGTCGGCATCGCCGAGGTAGATCTCCAGGGTCGCCTCCAGGGCGGACAGCGTGAGCTTATCCACCCGCAGGGCCCGTGCCAGGGGATGCTTCTTCATCTTGGCCACGAGAGAGGCCTTCCCCACGATTATGCCCGCCTGGGGCCCGCCGAGGAGCTTATCGCCGCTGAAGGTAACGACCCCGGCGCCGGCTTCGACGCTGTCCGTGACGGTCGGCTCGTAGGGCAGGCCGTACTTCCTGAGATTCACCAATACCCCGCTCCCCACGTCGTCGACAACGGGCAGATCATGCTTCCTGGCGACCTCCACCAGCTCCGCCAGAGAGGGAGAGGTCGTGAAGCCCTGGATACGGAAATTGGAGGGATGACAGCGCATAATAACCGCGGTCTCCGGCCCGATGGCCGCCACGTAGTCGGAGATATAGGTCCGGTTGGTGGTCCCGACCTCAATCAGCCGGGCCCCACTCGCCTCCATAACATCGGGCAGCCTGAAGCTGCCGCCGATCTCCACCAGCTCACCCCGTGAGACCACGACCTCTCGACCAGCGGCTAAGGTCGACAGCGCGAGGAGGACGGCGGCGGCGTTGTTGTTCACGACCATGGCCGCCTCGGCCCCCGTCAGGGCCGTGAGAAGGCCCTCCACCCGCTCGAGCCTCGAACGACGGCGCCCCTCCGGTAGGTCTATCTCCAGGTTGCAATAGGCGGCGGTGTCGCCAAGGGCCCTGACCGCCCTCTCCGGCAGCACCGCCCGGCCCAGGTTGGTATGTATGACTATTCCCGTGGCGTTAAGGACCCTCTGCAGGCGCCGTGCGCGGGCCTCCCTCTCCTTCTCGGCGAGGACAGCAAAAAACCGCCTCCGGACCTCCTCCGCGGTAGAGAAGGACCGGACAGCGGTCAGTATCTCCTGTCTTACCTGACTAGCCGTTTCCCGTACCAGCAGCGTCCTCAGAGTTCGGGGCAGAGAGGGATCGGCCCTGTCCAGCGCCTCGTTAACCGATGGGATGAACTTCAGGGCCGACCTGTTCATCTGATCTCCTCCTGTGACGGAGCCCTAGGGGACCACCTCAATGGTCACCTCCGGCCCCTTCAGAACTTCACCTACTACTGCCGCTCGGTTGCACCCGGCGGCGATCAGTCTCTTCACGGCATCCTCGGCCAACTCGCTCTTGACGCCGAACAGCAGGCCGCCAGAGGTCTGGGCGTCGGCGAGGGTGAGCAGAAGTTCCTCGGAGACCTCCGCCCGCAGATGTGGCCGCACGGCGGAGAGGTTTGAGCGCGTTCCGCCGGGCACCGCGCCAGACCTGAGGTATCTCTCGACACCGGGCAGCAGGGGGACCCGCCCCCCGTATACCCGGACCGAGACCTGCGATGCGCGCGCCATCTCCAGAAGGTGCCCCAGCAGGCCGAAACCCGTAACGTCCGTACACCCCTTGACGTCGTTCTCCCGGACCACGGCCGCCGCTGCGTCGTTGAGGGCGATCATGCTCGCTATCGCCTCCCGGAGGTCGTCCTCCTCGGCCACCCCCTGCTTGGCGGCGGTGTTGATGATGCCCGTCCCGACGGCTTTGGTCAGGATCAGGGCTTGGCCGGGCTCGAGGCCGCCCTTCGTGGTGAGGCGGTCGGGGTGAATAACTCCCGTCACCGCCATGCCGAACTTGGGCTCGGCGTCCTGGATGGAGTGGCCGCCGAGCAACACCGCCCCGGCCCGCTCTACCACCTCAGCGCCCCCGCGCAGGATCTCCCCGAGATGGCGGAGCTCGATCCCCTCTACTGGGAAGGCGACGATGTTTAGGGCCGTTATCGGCCTCGCCCCCATGGCGTACAGGTCGCTTAAGGCGTTGGCGGCGGCTATACGGCCGAAATCGTAGGGGTCATCCACTACGGGGGTGAAGAAATCGACGCTCTGCACGATGGCCAGATCGTCGCTCAGTCTATATACCCCGGCATCGTCCAGTGGATTGAGCCCCAGGATGGTGTTTTCGTCCTTCTTCACGTCGGGTAAGTGGCGCAGGACCTGCGCCAGGTCCTCCGGACCTATCTTGGCCGCTCAGCCGGCCTTGCTACACATGGCCGTGAGGTACACCGGTCTGCTCACGCCACCCACCCCCTTTAATATGTATTGGCGGGGGCATGTGGGAATCGAACCCACCGCGGGCCGGGACCGACCGACCCGCCACCGGATTTGAAGTCCGAGGGCGTCACCAGAACGCCATCTGCCCCCGCTCCTTGTCACGCCTACATTTTACTAACTATGTGGGCAGCAGATCAATGTCAATTAACTGGCGTTGTGTCGTTTTTTGTGTCAATCCGATCCTGATCTTGTTCCTTATCAAAGATATTCTGCATTGCGGCTGCCGCTAATTCGTCTTGCTCTTGAATTGCCGATCGATCCGGCGACTTTAATGGGCAGCCTGTAAACCATGATCAGGATGGTCGCGTGGTTGTGGCAAAGGGAGTGAAAGCTTCTGTCGTAGCCCAGGCGGCGGGCCTTTGCCCTGAAGTGGGGCCAGATATTGTCCCCCTGATATCGGGTTACCCTTTGTGTCACAAAGTCGCCATTTTGCCCCTCTGGCGCCTCTTGTGTTCAGTTAGAACCAGAATATCTCTCTCGTTGATCTTAATCGTGCCTCGTGAGTGCCTGCTCTTGGGCGGTGCCGTAACCCAATATCTTCTCCCGTCCTGACCGCACAGCCAATGGAGCGACTTGTTGACCGCCATTGACCAGGTCCATGTCACGCCACTGTAAGCCCGCTATCTCCCCTAGGCACACCCCCATCAAGGCGGTGAGATAGGCGGGCAAATATAGGACTGCCCCCCTCAGGTTTTCTATGAACTGCCATACTTCGGCCGGGCCTCTGATGCAATAAGTTTCAGGCGAGTACCTGATTACGCCTGCGGCATCCATGTTTTCAGAGCTTCCTTAACAAGCTTCTTATGCCTTTCCTCCACAACGGCAGGTGTCCAGTCCTCATACTGGCTCAGCTCCTGGGTTAACGAAAAATCGCTTTTCTTTTCGAAATAATATTTAACTTTCTCGGGGAAGGGTCGGTTGCCGGCCTGCGGGTTCTTACGGTTATTAAGCAAGGCCAGATTCCCCAAACGATTTATCCATTCCAGCCTCTCTGAGACATCGAACCTCTCCAGCCAGTAAGCATGAGTTGGATTGCGGGGTAGGACGTGTTCAACAGTGATATTACCGGAGTATGAAAACCTAAGGTTCTCGTTATACTGCTGTTCCATATCTAGCCGGAGCAAGATATATTTCGGTACCCTTGTCCTGCCGCGGTTATAAAAATTGGGATCGTTTAGCATGTCATGGAACTTCTTCTCATTACGGCGCAACTCCTCATGGAAAGTGGTATGCTTCAGTACCGTCATCGGGTCGCTGTATTCTTCTATCAGTTTAATAACGCGGTAGATCCCGTTAAGGCGTTCGGTCAGAACGTATCCTGCCACCCACTCTACCACCAGTTTCCTTTCAAAATTAATTAGGAATTCATAGAGGTAATCATTGTTCGGAAATTTCTCCTTAAACTTGAGCACAGCGGCCATCCATTCCTTAAAGGGGAGGAAATCGCGCATGACTGATGCAAGATTATGGTAATAGGTGTCCTTATCGGAATTTCCTGAGTTTAGGTGGCCGTCTTTTATCTTCTCGCAATAGATATCCTTCATGTTATCTAGGTAATCAACAAAAGCTTTCCCCTTAAAATCCGGTTCTCTGACAAAGATTATTCGGTTGAATTCATCAAACATATTTTGGCGGCTCCGGTCTTTCAGCTTAATGCCTCGGATAAAGCCGATGAGCATTTCTAACTCTTCAGAGCCTATCTCTTCTTCTATGTCTTCCCATGTCTTGGTATAGTGGCTTCTCTCTTTCTCAGGAATCTCGGCCAGGTTTTCGCTTTTGAGAAGGTCGGCATTGGTCAGGGAGAGGCCGCGGGTGTTGATGATATTGAAAAGACGAAAGCCCGAGGAAAGTGAATCCGTACTCACATAGACGAGAGCAACCTTCTGAAGTAGGTAAGGGATGAATACATTTACTAAGTCCTGGTCAGGTTGCCCGTCCTTGTTCACAAAGGCCTTGCGGAAGGTCTCCACTGCCCGTAAAACGCGTTCTTTAGTCTGCGAAAGTTCCGTTCGGCCTAGTTCGCGTTCGTTGAGTTTCTTGGTGCCACCGGGTTCCAGAATGTACTGCCGGAAAAAGCTTCGTTCTCTTTCCCGCACCTGAAGGCGGACGCACTCTGGAGTGCCTTCGGCTAGGTTTGCCTTCTGGAATATCTTGCTTTGGAGAGTTGCTTCGAAGTCTATATTGGTAGTTATGTCCCGCAAGCAAGCGATCAAGATCGTCAGGGAGGTCAGCCGCTGCTGGCCATCGATGACCGTATATTGACCGGAACCGTCACCTTTGAGATCTCGGGCCCATAGGATGAGCGTACCCAGGAAATACGGCTCATATTGCTCTAAATCAGCCCCATATCTATCCTGGTTAAACGAAATAGTATCCTTTATATCGCCCACCAGCTGGTCAAAGTTATCGATATCCCAGGAAAATGGCCGTTGAAAATCCGGGATTTCAAATAAGAACTTACTGCCAAACAGATCTTTAAGATATATCTCTTCCGCTTTTATCTTTTCCGACACCCTGGATACCTCCTCCCGCGCAATCTAACCCGTATAGGCGACCTTCCGTACATACATCAAAAGGTTCAACACTCGACGCTAGGCCGCCAGGTATACCCACCCGTGGTGGCAAAATAACTTCTCGACATAACGTTCACCGCTCCTTATTCTAAGACTTTTGACCGTAGCCAAGGATCCTCAAGGACTGACAATTGTGTTGGCTTCAAAGTCTCGTAGACTTGTACCTCTGATTCAACTAACATAAAGAAATGGATACCAACCCCAATTCGCTAAAAATTACTAAGTTTCCTGCCTTAATACCAAACGAAGTCCAGTCCACCCCGGTGGGTTTCGAAATCAAGGCTCCTTCAAGAAGCAAAGATGTCCGAGAAGTACAGACGGGTGACTACTTTTCTTGTCCGAAAGTGGACATTTCTCAGTGGCCGTTGACAGCGATCGCCCCATCTCTGGCCGCATGCCGCAGGCTCTAGAGCCCGCGTATCGTACTCCAGCACCTTAGAGCAGGCGAGGCAGAACCGGTAAAGGTCAACATCACGAGCCAAGCGCCTGGTAACCCGGGATGATGGTCACAGGCAAAATGCCGCTCCAGAATTGCTGTAGCTGGCGCCGGCGACCACTAAGAGGCTACGGAGTAACGGTCCACAAGCTCCGCCAGCAGCTTGAAATCGATGTTTCCTCCCGAGATCACCACTGCGACCTTCCGGCCTCTGAACACAGCCGGGTTCTCGAGGTAGACGATACCAGCTTCATGCCCGTGTACCGAAGGTGGGTGGAGAGCAGTGAGCGCGAGCGCCAGTTCCTCCCCCGCCGGTACATCTTCACCGTGCAACAAGACTATTTCGTTTCCTCCCGTGTGCCCTTCACGAACCTCACGGGTCGGGCTCGTCGTTGGGGGTGGGCTCTAGAGTTTTGTCTCCCGTTCATGCACCACCACACCTCGTTCTCTCAGGTCCGCGAGAAGCTTTCCGAACAGGGCCTTGGTGAAGAGGCTTTCCGGCGGTATGACCCCCCTGATATCAAGGTCTCCCCGCGCAATCATTCTAAGCGCACTGGTGCACGGGTAGGCCGTAGTCCGGGCCATGGAGGTCACCGCGTGTTCTTCGTCGTAGTGGTCGACCATATCGTAGGTGATCTTGACTTTCTCCTCATTCCTCAGGCCCGTCACCTCCACCCTCATCACGGTTACGTCCTTCTCGCCCTCCCTCAGCCGTAACTGCGGGTCTAACAACCGGGACAGGAACTCCGCCGGCCGCACGCGACAATCGCCCACCTGTACCGGCTCATCACCGAACAGACCGATGTCGCGCAGGAATCCCATCTTTTCACACCAACCCGGGTAGCGGACGGTCTTCTCGGCCAGGAAGTCCATGCCGCTGTCCTTAAAGGTGTGGAGAAGGGTGGACAGCCCGTCCGTAAAAAAGCACTCACATTCCCCTACCGGCTCTGGAAACTCCACCGTCTCCCGGCCCGAAAGGGGTTCGACTTCCGTAAGCTTTCCGTCCTTGAGGATGCGCACCTTCCTCTTGCACGCTTCGATTAGGCTGTCAAAGCAGAAGACGATCCGGTAGTGAAGAGGAGGCTCGGGGTTAAGGGGTAACCCTCCCACCTTGATAACGGCGGACTCTGTGGCGTCCAGGTCACTGACGGCCCTTCCAACCAAGACGTTGCTCAGACCTGGGGCCACCCCCAAGCCAGGAACAACTAACACTCCGGCCTCCTTGGCCGCGGAATCGAGAGCTAACCTCTTCTCGGGCTCGATTCCCACGAGGTCAACGGCGTGAGTCCCCGAGCGTACGGCTGCCCTGACCGCTCCCAGGCTCAGGCGATTGGGGAGGCACACGGCGGATACGTCAAACCCCTTCATCAGGTCGGCAACCGCAGACTCGTCTGAGGCGTCAACCCTGACTGTATCAAGCTTTGGTGACTGAACGCGGCTTCTGCAGGCCCTCAGAGACTGAGCGTTCGCGTCCGCTGCCACCACAACTTCGAACTCCTCGCTCTCGACCAGGTCCTGTGCGACCACGCGCCCCATTAGGCCAGCTCCAATTACCAGTGCTTTCATCGTCGATACCCCCAGACCCTATGATTGAAGGCGTAGCAGGCCGATTCTCTGGTGTACAATCAGGCCGCGCCTTTTTAGTTCGGAGATGAAAGTTTGCACCTCAAAGCACATATCGGGAGACACGACTCCGGTGCATTTCACCCCCTTTGCTAGTAACTGTATACCTACCGACATGGGGATTGCGGTGTCCTTGATGTACGCCCCGGGAATTACCCACTCCTCTTGCCCCGGATGGGTGGTGTAAAGGGACAGGTCAAGGGGTTCGGCATCCTTCACTGCACGTATATCCATCGTTAGAGCAAGCATCTCCAGCTGATGCTTGATGGAGCCCCAGTCGATGGTAATGTCCTAAAATGTATGT
>DFND01000080.1 GCA_002375895.1 Firmicutes bacterium UBA3576 | reverse complement strand
TGAGGGAAAAGATGAGGTTTACGTGGGCAGAATTCGTGAAGGGCTAGTAGGCGAGCGCTGGCTGAACCTCTGGGTGGTCGCGGACAACCTCAGAAAGGGAGCGGCCACGAACGCCGTACAGATAGCCGAGGCCCTGGCTCGTAGGGGAGAGATATGAGAAGATGAAGATTCTGGTGCAGAAGTTCGGGGGTACCTCCCTCGCCAGGCAAGAGGACCGGCAAAGAGTTGCACGCCGGGTCGTCGGCGCAAAGGAGGCCGGATTCAACGTCGTAGTGGTGGTATCGGCCATGGGCAGGGGGGGAGACCCTTACGCGACGGATACCTTGCTGGATCTGATACGGGGAATGGGCGCGGAGGCAGACCCGCGCGAGCTAGACCTCATCGCTTCCTGCGGGGAGATTATATCGGCGGTGATAATGGCGAGCACCATCAGGTCCATGGGGCATGAGGTGTGCGCCCTAAGTGGCGGCAGGGCGGGCATAATCACCGACGCCAACTTCACGGACGCACGGATCTTGCGCGTCGAGCCGGACCGCGTCCTCGCGGACCTCAAACTGGGCAAGGTGGTCGTCGTTGCCGGATTCCAGGGGGAGACGGAGCAGGGAGACGTGACCACCCTCGGACGGGGCGGCTCAGACACTACCGCCGCGGCCCTCGGCGCTGCCCTTGGAGCGGAGGCCATTGAGATCTTCACCGATGTCGATGGAATCAAGACCGCAGACCCCAGGCTGGTCCCCGAGGCCCGAACTTTGAAGGTAATCAGCTACGACGAGATCTCTCAGTTGGCCCACGAAGGGGCGAAGGTCATCCATCCACGCGCCGTCGACATCGCGATGAGGAACAATATTCCCCTCCGCATACGTGGGACCTTCGACGATTCGCCGGGTACGCTGGTCACTCACACTTTCGAGGCCAAGGACCGGTGGCCGGAGTTCCGGGAGACCAGAGTCATCACTGGGGTCACGTATGTCCCGGACATGGCCCGGGTGGTCGTGGAGATTGAGGATGCCGAAGACGAGGGCCGGCTGGAGCTCGAGATATTCCGTGCCCTCGCCGAGGCCGGCATCAGCGTTGACGTGATCAACGTCTCGCCCGGGGTGAAGTCTTTTGGTATCGCGGAGACCGATGCCGACAAGGCCCGAGAGGTGCTGGAGGGACGGGGCCTGCCCATCCGGGTATCCGTGACGTTGCAGTGCGCCAAGGTATCGGTTGTAGGCGCCGGAATGCGGGGGCTGCCCGGGGTAATGGCCAACGTCGTTGAGGCCCTTCATGATACCGGTGTAAAGATACTCCAGACCGCGGACAGCCACGTAACGATTTCCTGTCTGATCATGCAGGATGACTTGCGCAAGGCAGTACAGGCCCTGCACAAGAAGTTTAATCTGGACACCTGAGACTTTGGAGGTGCTCAACTTTGAGCGATTGGGGAAGAGTGCTCACTGCGATGGTCACCCCCTTCGACGCATCGCTACGCGTGAACTACGAGGCCGTGCGGACACTGGCACGGTACTTAGCTGATAACGGCTCAGACGGCATAGTGGTAGCCGGCTCAACGGGAGAATCGGCCACGTTAGACCAACAGGAGAAGCTCCGACTGTTCGAAACCGTAGTTGAGACGGTAGGAGACAGGGTGCGGGTGATCGCGGGAACCGGTGGTAACAACACCGCCGAGACCATCAGTTTAACGAGGCAAGCTGAGGCCACCGGCGTTCACGGCATAATGCTTGTAGCCCCCTATTACAACAAGCCACCGCAGGACGCGTTGTATGAACACTTCAAGAGCGTAGCCGCCTCTACGCGATTGCCAGTTATGATCTACAACGTCCCAGGCCGAACGGGGGTTAACGTAAGCGCTGATACTATAGCTAGGCTGGCCGAGATTCCGAATGTGGTGGCGGTAAAGGAGGCTAGCGGAGACCTCGTTCAGATCGCCGAAATCCGGAGACGAACGAGCGCCGAGTTCCGGGTGTACAGCGGTGATGACGCTCTCACCCTGCCGATCCTGGCGGTCGGTGGTCACGGTGTCGTAAGCGTGGCCTCCCATGTGGCCGGGAGGGAAATAGCTCGGATGATCGACCTTTGGTTCAAGGGTAAGATGCAGGAGGCCTCGGAACTACAACTGAAACTGCTTCCGCTGTTTGGGGCACTCTTCATAACCACGAACCCCATTCCTGTAAAACACGCGCTCAAGCTGATGGGCCACGACGTGGGAGGGCTAAGGCCGCCGCTGAGGCCAGCCTCTGCGAAGGAAGAGTCGGTGCTGGTTAGAGCGATGCGCGAATCGGGCGTACTGTGAGATGGCGGGGTAATCGCGCCCCCGCCCTCTTAGGTCTACAGCGAGTACGCAGCGCTCTTCAAGCGGGCTGCTTCTGTCCGAGGCTGCAAAGAGAATCCGCGGGGGCCAAGGGAAGGACATTAATATTTCAACGAACAGCACAGGAGGGTACCTAGCATATCATCGACACAGCGACGAGAGGTGGAACATACTAATGGTTAGTACCAGGTCGGGCTCCGAAAGACTCCGCATAATCCCGCTAGGCGGCATCGGGGAAATCGGGAAGAATATGATGGTCATAGAATTCGGGGACGAGATGCTGATCATCGACGTGGGCCTGGCCTTTCCAGAGGAGGAAATGCTGGGCATAGACGTCGTAATCCCGGACATGACCTATGTCCTCGAGAGACAGGAAAGAGTTAAGGCCGTCCTGCTCACCCACGGACACGAAGATCACGTCGGCGGCCTCCCCTACCTTCTGCGGCACATCTGCGTTCCGGTTTACGGCACCAGGCTAACCCTCGGCCTTGTTGAGGACAAGCTCCGGGAGTTCGGCACCACACTCCACCCTGACTCAAGGGCCATAGCACCTGGGGAGATCTTGAGGACAGGGAGTTTCACGGTTACGTTCTTTCGAGTAAACCACAGTATTGCCGACTGCGTCGGGCTGCGAATCGAGACGCCCGCCGGCGTGATCGTGCATACAGGCGACTTCAAGTTCGACCAGACTCCGGTGGATGGGCAGGTGGCGGACTTCCATCGACTCGCTGAATTCGGTGATAAGGGCGTCCTGGTCATCCTCTCCGACAGCACCAACGCCGAAAAGCGGGGTTTTACGCAATCGGAAAGGGTAGTGGGGAACGCCCTTGACGACATCTTCCGAAGGGCTAAGAGGCGTATCCTCGTCGCCAGCTTTGCGTCCAACGTCCCCAGGATACAGCAGGTCATCACTGCAGCGTATGAACACGGCCGAAAGGTCGCCGTGGTCGGTCGCAGCATGGAGAACGTGGTTGAGGTCGCTCTCAGGCTTGGGTACCTGAAGGACCCAGGTGTAATCGTCGACCTCCAAAGCATATCCCGCCTGCCCGATGACAGGGTAGTTTTACTGACCACGGGGAGCCAGGGCGAACCCATGTCCGCCCTTACCAGGATGGCGATGGCGGAACATAAGCGGGTTGAGATCCAGCCTGGCGACACGGTCGTGATCGCCGCCACGGCGGTGCCAGGCAATGAAAAGCTCGTGCATCGCACCATCGATCATCTCTTCAGGCTGGGAGCGGAGGTCATCTACGACGCCGTCTCGCCCGTACATGTCTCCGGACACGCCAGCCGCGAAGAGCTGAAGCTCATGCTGAACTTGGTACGGCCGAAATACTTCGTCCCCATCCACGGGGAATACCGGCACCTGGTCCATCACGCCGAGCTCGCCGAGATGATGGGCATTCCGAGGGAGAACATCTTAATCGCTGAGAACGGGACAGTGCTGGAATTTCATAAGGGCAGGGGCAGGATCGCCGGGAAGGTTCAGGCTGGCAACGTGTTGGTCGACGGCCTAGGGGTAGGGGACGTCGGCAAGGTCGTCTTGAAGGATCGGCGACAGTTATCCCAAGATGGAATTCTGATCGTAGTCGTGGCTATCAATGGCAAGACGGGACGAGTTCTGTCTGGGCCCGACATCGTATCCAGGGGCTTCGTATACGTCAGGGAGTCGGAGTCCCTGTTGCAGGAAGCCAAGGAGCGAGTGGCCGAGGTTATGAATACGTGCGAGAGGGAAGGCGTAACCGACTGGGGACGCATCAAGGCGCACATACGTGATGCCCTTCAGAGCTATCTATATAAGCGGACGCGTCGACAGCCAATGATATTGCCCATAATCCTGGATGTGAACGGAGGAGAAGAAGAATAGTTGTTCGGAGAATCGTAGCCAGCGAAAGGGCTAATACTTAGTGGTGAGAGCAACAGGAAAGGGGAAGGCATTTTGGCTCCGTCCACTTCAGGAGAGAGGCCCGTCGACCCGCAGGAACCTCAGTCATCGCAGGGTACGGCCAAGAATATCCAGGAGTTCGGGACCACCGAGGTCCCCAGGACAGACGAGAACATACATATTCTCACGGTGATCGGGCAGATCGAAGGTCATCTGATCCTGCCCTCTCAGAACAAGACCACCAAGTACGAACATGTTATGCCGCAGCTGGTGGCCATAGAACAAAACCCGAGCATTGAGGGATTGCTCGTGATCTTAAACACCGTCGGGGGTGACGTGGAGGCTGGCTTGGCCATCGCAGAGATGATCAGTAGCCTCTCAAAGCCCTCCGTGTCACTGGTCCTCGGCGGTGGGCACTCCATAGGTGTCCCCTGCGCAGTGGCAGCAACGTACTCCTTCATAGCGCGAACTGCCACTATGACCATTCACCCCATCAGGTTGAGTGGCCTGGTAATCGGGGTGCCCCAAACCTACGAATACCTGGATAAGATGCAGGACCGTGTCGTCAAGTTCGTCGTCTCCCACTCCCGCATCACAGAGGAGAAGTTCCGCGAACTTATGTTCCGCACAGGCGAACTGGCCAGGGACATAGGGACGGTGCTGGTGGGACAGGATGCAGTTAAGTACGGCCTAATCGACGCCGTCGGCGGCGTGTCAGATGCGGTGCATAAACTAAAGGAGCTCATCAAGGACCATCGTTTGCGGCAAGGCCGTGAACCCCAAGATCCGGCGCCGCACTAGAAGGAGGTTCAGGGCATGATCCTTTACACGGTCGTCCCCACCCATTTGGTCGTGAGCTCAGAGTACCTCGCCCGGGAGGAGGTTCCCGAGCTCGTGGAGGTCTCTCTGAGAGGCCGTAAGCTGCTGGTCGAACCCACGGGCCCCACTTCTGGGAGAGTGGCCAGGATCTTGAGCAGTGACCCCGCGGACTACCTGGATCCAGAGATCCAGCCGGGTCAGGTTGTCCAATTCACCTCTCAGCACAGCTAACTGCACATCGAAGGGGGCGCTAGCGCTCCGTCGCGGCTTGAGAGGGGCCCACGAGGCCCCTGCGTATGATGAAGACCTATTGAGCCGTACCTCAAGGCCCCCAGCGAGCTCAACAAGGCAGTTAGAGACATTCAGAGCTATAGTAATTTACGGTTATCCGTGATATAATTACCGAAACAAGAGCAAGTTGGCTATAATTCTAAATAATTGCATATTTTCACTTTTAAAGCTGAGATGTACTCAGAGGAGGGATTTGTTATGCCGCAATTAAGGAAATACCATCCGGTGGATTCCACCGTTGTTTCGAGATTCTGTGGAGTAAGGACCTTCATGCGCCTACCTCACATCAAGACGACTGAAGATGTAGACTTCGCAGTGGTCGGCGTACCCTGTGACAGCGGGGCCACTTTCAGGACCGGCGCCAGGTTCGGGCCCGCCGCCATCAGGGAAATGTCTATGATGCTCAGAGCGGGCAGTGCAAACTTGGGCGTCAATATCTTTGAGTATCTATCCGGTGTGGACTACGGGGACATCAACGTGAACCCGTCTTCCATTGAGGATGCTCACCGGGCCATTGAAGAGGGACTTCAGCCCATCGTCGACGCTGGGGTAATTCCCATCTGTTTGGGAGGGGATCACTCCATTACCCTGCCCGAACTTCGCGCTGTGGCCAGGAAATACGGGCCCGTTGCCTTGGTCCACTTCGACGCCCATCTGGACACGAGCGATGTGCAGAACGGGAGCAAGTTGACGCACGGGACGCCCTTTGCTCGCGCCGTGGAAGAGGGGCTTATAGACACCGAACATTCGATCCAGGTAGGCATTCGTGGGATCTTCAGCGTTGAGGCCATTCAGGAGGCAGAAGCGTTAGGATTCAAGGTCATCACGGCAAGAGAGATGAGGGAAATCGGGCTCGAGACGGTCGCAGAGAGGATCCTAGAGAGAGTGGGCGACAAGTTGGCTTTCTTGACCTTCGATATCGATTTCCTTGACCCCGCTTACGCGCCTGGGACCGGCACCATCGAAGTAGGTGGATTTACTAGCTACGAGGCACTTTACTTGATAAGACAATTAAAGGCCATAAATTTCGTCGCCTGCGATGTAGTAGAGGTCCTTCCGGCCTTCGACCCGACTCAGATCACTGCGTACATGGCCGGTAACATAGTCCACGAATTCATTTCGGTGCTAGCGGTGAAGCGAAGAGACCAGCAGATGAAGGACGGATAGGGGTTTCTCGGCCCTTGAACTACAAGGCGGCATCGACGGCTGCTAGCTCGCGTCGTCCTCGGTGGAAGTTTCCATGCTCTCAAGTGGCCTCGCGTCGAAGATAGAAGCTCCAACCAGCCTTTTCAACTCCGTGACCGAGCGGGGTTAGCAGGGCCGAGGTGTGAAAAGAACCGGGTACCAAAGCGCGGGGCAAGATGTACCACTCCGAACATAGATGAGCCCGCGTCGGCGTACGACCACCTGTTCGAAACAGCCGTCAAAGGGGAGGGGAGTAGAGCCCGTGGGAAAGCTGAGGGTTTTGAACGATGAGGTAATAAGGGAGCTACTGGACTTCAGACGCGTCCTCTCGCTGGTAGAGCAGGCTTACAGCCTCAAGAGCTCCGGAGAGGGCTCGGTATTTCCCCTGATCGTTCATGACTTCGAGCCCGAAAAGGCCGACATGGACATAAAATCCGGGTATCTGAAGGGCGATATCAATGTTTTTGGTCTGAAGCTAGTTTCCTGGTTTGGCGACAACGTGAAGAGGAATTTGCCGGCACTGAACGGGACGATTATGGTCTTTGATGGCGAGACCGGACTACCTCTCGGCCTGTTAACCGCCTCCTATATCACCTGTTTGCGAACGGGTGCAGCAGGAGGGGTAGCCATCAAGCACCTCGCCAGACAGGATTCAGAAAGGCTCCTGTTAATAGGAACAGGGCATCAAGCCCTTTATCAACTCGCCGGTGCAGTGGCTGTATCCAAGGTACGAAAGGTGATGGTCTATGACCCGCTTGATTATCAGTCCTCGGTGAGTTTCTGCCGAGGCGCCGAGTCCAGGCTGGACACCATCCTCGCCTTCCATGACAGCGCCCAGGCATCTCAGCTCCAGTTGGAGCCAGTGAGGGATATCGAAAGGGCAGTTGGTCAGGCGGACATCATAGTAACCGTTACGCCGTCGAGAAAGCCGCTGATCAAGAGGGAATGGCTCCAAAGGGGGACTCATCTCAACTGCATCGGGTCGGACATGGAGGGAAAACAGGAAATTGACGAGGCGATTTTCTCCATCGCAAGGATCTTCGTCGACGACCTGAGCCAGGCAATCAAGGTCGGTGAGGTGGAGATACCGTTAAAGAAAGGCGTTATCGAACTGGAGGACATTGTCGGAGAGATAGGGGACGTAATCCTCGGCAAGCTCCCCGGTAGGACCTCCGACGAGGACATAACCGTGTTCGACAGCACGGGCATCGCCCTGCAAGACCTGGTTACCGCGAAACACGTTCTAGAGCTGGCAGAGGAGAAACAGCTGGGAACGGTAATCGATTATTGAGACCTCATAATTCTGGGAGGGGAGCAAGAGCGATGCAACTGCCGATCTTCAAGGTGGAGAGATGGATCAACGAGTATGAGACCAGGGCCGCCTATGAGCTCGCGGAGACTGACATCAAAGCCTTCACGCTACGGGAATTGCTGAGCTTTGGTGACCTCGAAGCGGCAAAGGAGGACTTACTCAATACAAGGCTGGCGTATAATCCGACAACGGGAAGCGATGGCCTACGATCCGCGATAGCTTCCTTACATAATGAAAGCCCGGACAACGTGCTGATCACTACGGGAGCCATAGAGGCCAACTTTCATGTGGCGAACGCCCTGGTGGAGCCGGGGGACACGGTAGTCGTGCAGTTCCCCGCATACCAGGCGCTCTACGCTACTGCAGAGGCCCGCGGCGCGACGGTAAAGTTCTGGCGCATGAGATATGAGGACAAGTTCGAGCCGGATATAGATGAGCTGCGAAAGCTCATTGACAACAGGACGAAGCTGGTCGTCCTGAATATCCCGCACAATCCAACCGGAGCCGTCATATCAGAGGACCAACTCCGGACCATTCTGAGATGGGCCGAGGACGAGGGCTTCTATGTGCTGTGCGACGAGGTCTATCATGAGCTGGAAACAACCGAGGGCGTCGTCCCACCCTATGCGAGAACTCTGAGCGAGAGGGCCATCAGCGTTGGCAGCATGTCCAAGGCGTACGGGCTCTCCGGCTTGAGGCTAGGGTGGATTGTAGGGCCAGAAGAGCTAATTCAAGAATGCTGGGAGTGGAAGGATTACACCTCCATCAGCAACACTCCGTTATCCGATTATCTGGCCACCTTCGCTTTTAGGCACTACGACAAGATTAGAGAGCGGAATATCTCTATCGCCCGGTCGAACCACAGGACCCTGCTGGAATGGCTTAAAGAGCATGAGGGCTTCTTCGACTACGTTATGCCCAAAGCCGGAGTGTTGTGCTTCCCCAAATTGAAGAACGTACCGATTTCGTCCGAACAGCTGTGTCGGGAGGTTTTCGAGCAACACAAACTCCTCCTCGTGCCCGGAGAGTGCTTTGAGATGCCCGGTCATCTGAGGATAGGGTTCGGAGGCGACAGCGAAAGGCTGAAGATCGCACTGGGTCTCCTATCCGAATACCTGAACTCTCACTTTCGTCCGGCGTGAAGGACTCGGGAGGCAGACGTATGATCACCCTTCCAGACATACTCCGCGCTCGTAAACGGATCTCACCCTATATCAACAGAACACCCCTCGAGAAATCTTATTTCCTCAGTGACCTCTTGGGGGGGGATGTCTTCCTCAAACTAGAGTGTTACCAGGCGGTGAAGGCCTACAAGGTACGGGGAGCCTTCAACAAGCTGCTCAGCATTCCCCCCTCGGCGAGGGAACTCGCGGTACTGGCGGTATCCTCCGGCAACCACGGCGCCTCAGTGAGCTACGCCGCCAGCGTGCTGGGGATTGAGAACGTACGGATTTATGTTCCAGAAGTTACGCCGGAAGCCAAGAAAGAGAAGATAAGAAGATTCGGAGCGAAGCTGGTGGTAGAGGGCGAGGACTTTGATGAAACCTACCGCGTGGCACGAGAACACCTCGCCAACAGCGATGCCCTTTGGGTGGACCCCTGTTCTGACGTGGAAGTAATCGCCGGGCAGGGTACCATCGGCCTTGAGGTCCTCGAGGAACTGCCGGACGTAGATTGCCTGTTGGTGCCGGTGGGGGGAGGAGGGCTGATTACTGGGATCGGCCTTGCTATCAAGACCATCTCACCGGAGACTCAGGTTATTGGCGTTCAAACAGAGGCTTGCCCAGCTATGCTCGCGTCTCTTCGGGAGAACAAGTTTTACGAGCAATACCCTTCGAAGCCCTCGCTTTGTGATGCTCTCATCGGGGGAGTTGGCGAGATCCCCTTTAAACTCGCCCCGCGATGTATCGATGAGCTCCTGATAGTGAGGGAGGAGACGATCAAGAGAGCAGTGGGGTTGTTAGTAGAAACACAGAAGGTGCTGGTGGAACCCTCCGGCGCAGTAGGGGTCGCATGTCTTCTGGAGTACACGGAGAAGTTTAGGGATCAGAGAATAGCCGTCATTATCTCCGGAGGGAACATAGATCTCACGCTTCTGAAGAGCCTTCTATAGGCTTCTCGGTCAAGGGTGCGGGTCTTAGCCGCTTCCAGGCAGGCCTGAGGCTTTAGGCTCTAGGCCGCGGGCCTCGCCCGGAAGCCCCACCCGGTCTGGGGGAAGGCCTTGGGGCCGTCTGTCCGCTCCCTCACGTGCTTACAACTACAGGCCGGCCGTCCCTGTCAGCGTAGCCGGTACCTGCAGGTCCCTCCGCTTGTGCTATAATTGATGACAGCGAATGTAAAAGGCGGAGGTAGATATGGAATTTGTTCCTGCCCTCTTACTCGGTATAGTTCAGGGTTTAACCGAGTTCCTTCCCATCAGCAGTTCTGGGCATCTCGTCATTTTTCAAAGGTTGCTTGGCGTAGAGTACCCGGGGATATCTTTCGAGATCGCAGTACATCTGGGGACCTTCCTGGCGGTAGTGGTGGTCTACAGTGAAGACATCTACAAGATCATCGCCGCCGTGGTCGGCGGTCTGGTCGACGTCAGAAAAGGACGAACTTCACTGGCTGTATGGTTCCAGAACGAGTACGTGCGGCTGGCGCTAATGATCGTCATCGGGAGCGTGCCTACCGCCCTTATCGGCTTTACCCTGCGGGATCGGTTTGAGGCCCTCTTCTCATCTCTAACCGCAGTGGGCTACGCCCTCCTCATCACCGGCCTCATCCTGTGGTTGACAGCCTTTCGACGGGGTGGGAGGCGTGACATCAGCGGTATGAGGTTTATCGACGCCCTACTTATCGGCATCGCCCAGGGCGCTGCGATTACGCCCGGTATATCGCGTTCAGGAACTACCATAGCTGCTGCCCTGTTCCTCGGCTTAGACAGGCGCACTGCAGCCCGCTATTCCTTCCTATTGGCGTTGCCCACGGTCTTGGGCGCAGGGATGGTAGACATCCTTCACTCGGTCGTCTCGCCCCATCCGGTGGCCGTAACCCCCATGGTCCTTGGCGGCGTTACCGCCGCCATAGCGGGCTGGCTGGCCATCAAGGTCTTACTCAGGTTCCTGTTAACGGGATATCTGTTCATCTTCTCCCTCTACTGTTGGCTCGTAGGCCTGCTCGTCTTATTAGCAGCGAGGTTCGGGGGTGTCCTGGGGTGAGAAGACTCTTCAAGTCCGTGAGAGATGAGATACGCTACGAGGTCGGGGGCATTCTCCTCTTGGCCTTTGTTATCTTCCTTCTTACGTCCCTGTTAACTGACAAGGCGGGGGCTCTGGGGGAGCTCGCCTCACAGGGAATGAGACTAGCCTTCGGCGCCTCGGCGGCCCTGATGACGTGGCTTCTGGGACTGGTCGGAGTCGCCCTGCTGATCTGGCGGGGTAAGTTCCTGACGCCACCGCGTGCCGTTGGACTTGTCATCTTGTTCTTGTTGCTGCCGTCACTGTTTCATCTATCTATTCCTCCCGGACTAGAATTCGAAAACGCTAAGAGGGGATTGGGCGGCGGACACTTAGGAGCCTTCGTCGCTTGGGGGCTGTTGGAAGGCCTCGGCCCCTGGGGCCGCGGCGTCGCCATCACAGCCATGGGCCTGGTGGCGATTCTGCTGGTAACAGACCGCAGCTTCCTTGATCTTCTGCGGCTGTTTGGGCGCCTGCTTCGCTCGCTGGCGTCCCTCTTGAGGATCGCCCTGGCCAGATTGGTAGCCTCCAAGCCGACCGTCTCAGAGGAGGAGATGGCGGGCACCGAGGCCCCCGTTACGGAAGTCCAAAAGGGGGAAAGGGAACCGACACCATCAGAGAGGAAGCCGACCGAGCCGGTAGACGAGCATGCGGGCGAGGATCCGGAAATCCTCCCGCAATACCGGCACCTGTCACCTGATCTGAAACGCCGGTATGAACTGCCGCCAGTTTCATTGCTGGCGCGGTCGCGTTCCTCGCAGAGGGGATTGACCTCCCGGGAGATTAAGGACAGGGCGGCCGCCCTGGAGCAAACCCTGAGGAACTTCGGCGTAGACACAAAGGTCGTGGACGTGAGCGTCGGGCCGGCAGTAACCCGGTATGAACTGGAGCCCGGCCCTGGCGTAAAGGTGAGCAGAATAGTCGCCCTTGCCAATGACATCGCGCTGAACTTGGCAGCTCCACATGTCCGCATCGAAGCACCGGTTCCCGGAAAAGCTGTGGTGGGCGTGGAGGTCCCCAACCCCGCGACCCAGCTGGTGCCCTTGCGAGACCTGGTGGAGTCCCGGGAGTTCCGTCAAAGCAAATCACCTACTACGGTGGCCCTGGGAAAGGACATTTCGGGCCGTCCGGTCATAACCTCCCTTGAACAAACTCTCCACCTGCTCATAGCCGGGGCCACGGGGTCTGGCAAGAGCGTCTGCTTGCAGTCCATTATCCTCAGCCTGCTCTTCCGCGCTCACCCGGACCAGGTCAAGCTACTGCTAGTCGACCCCAAGGTCGTCGAGTTGAGCGCCTTTAACAGAGTACCACATCTTCTGGCTCCTGTGGTCACGGATCCTCGACAGGCCGCCGGAGCTCTTCGCTGGGTCGTCGGCGAGATGGAGCGTCGGTACGAAGCCTTTGCCACCCTAGGGGCGAAGGATATTAATAGGTATAATTCGCAGGTCTTGAAGGGGCGGGAAGGAGACGAGAGCCTGGAACCCCTACCCTTCATCGTAGTCATTGTGGACGAACTCGCCGACCTCATGATGGTGGCCCCGGCGGAAGTTGAGGATGCCATTCACCGTTTAGCGCAGATGGCGCGCGCAGCAGGGATCCATCTCGTGTTGGCAACCCAACGCCCCTCCGTAGACGTTATTACCGGAGTCATTAAGGCCAATATCCCTTCCCGTATAGCCTTCGCCGTATCCTCCCAAGCAGACTCCCGTACGATCCTGGACGTGGGCGGGGCTGAGAAACTGCTGGGACGGGGTGACATGCTCTTCCTCCCCGTCGGCGCGAATAAGCCCATGAGGCTTCAGGGCGCCTATGTGTCCGAGTCGGATGTAGAGGCCGTAGTTGATTTCACGGCCAAGCAGACGGAGCCGAAATTCGAAGAGGACGTCATTACCGAGGGGCCAGCGGACGATGATCAAGGGCTAGGGCAGGAGGACGAACTACTCCCCGAGGCCGTGAAGGTGGTCTTCGAACATGGGCAGGCCTCCATCTCCTTACTGCAGAGGAAACTGAGAATAGGCTATACCCGGGCTGGTAGGCTCATCGACGCCATGGAGGAACGGGGATTCGTTGGGCCCTTTGAAGGAAGCAAGGCCAGGGAGGTCTTGATCACCTACGATGAATACCGCAGGTTATTCGGGGACTCCACCGACAGCCGTTGACTATCCCGATGCCCAAGGAGCCAATTCCCTGGCGACTGTGCCGCCACCAGAACGCCCCCGTTGGCATCGGCAGAGCTCGAGCAATCGCTAGGGGACCATGACCCGATGCGCGTTGCAGGAGTGGGCGTAGGGTAGAGGAAAGCTAGAGACCTGGCACCTCACAGGCGCTGTAGGATGCTCTGGAGCATACCGACAAGGACGCCAGTATCCCTTGTGGAGGTGTAGTGATGATACTCCGGGCGCTCGTCATCCTTATGTTGGTTATAGTCGTCACGGGGGACGTCGCCGCCGCCGCAGTGCCCTCGGTGCAGGTGTGGCAACGAGATGTCGGTGTCACCTCGGTCTTTCTGGTGACGGACGAGGCAATCTACGTAAGCACCCAACGAGAGGGCTTCCTGGCCCTCGATCCGCTGGATGGAGAGGTCCTGTGGACCTTTCATCCCCTGGCCAGCGTGATCGGTGCGACAGTAGCACCCGACGGCGATGTTTACGTGGCCAGTCTGGACGGCACCATCTATGCTCTCGAGGGCAGCTCGGGGTGGCTGATATGGCAGGCGACCATCGGAGCCGTGCCCGCCAGCGGGCCCGTACTTGCCGGCAAAACGGTTGTGATCTCGACTTACGGGATGACGTTAAAGGCCTTGGAGCGGGACACGGGCCAGCTGAGGTGGCAGAAGGCCTTACCCGTGCGGTCCAACTTGGCCGGGATTAGGGGCTCTGAGGGGCTCGTCATCCTGGCCACAGACGACGGAGAGCTATGGGGAATAGATCCACAATCTGGCGGAGAAGTCTGGCACCGCCGGTTAGGGGCACCAGTGACCAGCCTGATCCAAGGCGCTGAGGGAAGGATTCTCGCCCTGACTGGCAGCGGGCCGGCGGCCGTGGAGGCCAAGTCGGGGACGCTTGCATGGACGGGGGCCTTCGCAGGGGTGAGGACCGGCGTACAGGATGTTGCTGGGGAGCGAACCTTCCTGGGCGGAACCAGCGGCGTGGCGAGCTTTGCGCTCGCCTCCGGCAGGGCGGAGTGGGTACGGGAACTGGGAAACACCTCCAACGGCGGCGGACACTGGGCTCCAGTGGTGTACGGACAGCTCCTCCTCGCGGTACCGACGGGTTCAGCCAGGGCACGAAACTACCTGTGGATTTTGGACCGCGAGGGCGAGGTGCTCGGCCGATATCGCCTCCCATGGAGGTTGGACTTCGAGCCACGGACCGCACAGGAGCTGCTGATAACAGCCGGTAGAGACGGGGTGATCCGCGCCTTCGCTCCGCTACGGATCTTCGTAAACGGGAGGGAAGTCTCCTTCACAGGGGCCCAACCCTACACCGACCTCAATCGTGCCTATGCCCCCTTGAGGGAGTTGGCACAAAGCCTGGGCTGCCAGGTCACGTGGGACGCTTCGCGAAAGACGGCCATCGTCCGAAGGGGAGATCTGGTCCTGCACATACCGGCTTGGGAGAGATGGGTGACGGCACCGGAGGGCATGGTCTCCCTGCAGGGTCGTGCGGCCCTCTTCTCCGACTACATGTTAGTCCCCGTGCGAGGGTTCGTGGAGATCCTGGGCGGCCAGGTCAACTGGAACGGCAGGGCGGGCAGAGTGGAGATCCTGATGCGTGCCGAGGGGCATGGCGGGGGATAGGGCCTTCGACTGATGCACTCCGAGGTCACCAGGCTCAGGACACACCTTTGAAAGGAGGTAGGCGCGTCCACCACTACATTCGTAGGTTGAGGGTGGTCACGCAACGAAACCAGTGGGAGACAACAGAGGGCTAATAATGGTCTATACCGGTAATGGGAAGGGCAAGACCACCGCGGCGCTTGGTCTGGCGCTACGCGCTGCCGGTCACGGTAAGAGGGCGTACATCATCCAGTTCATGAAAGGGGACGAGGATTACGGCGAGGTAAAGGCCGTTCGAAGGTATCTACCGAATATAACGCTAGTACAATCTGGGCTCCCGAGTTTCGTGGATAGAGGCTCACCCTCTGAGGAGGATATTCGCCTGGCTAAAGAGGGGCTCGCTCTGGCTCGGAAGGTCCTGGCCGAGGGTGACTGGGAACTCGTGATCCTGGACGAGGTCAACGTGGCCATTGATTATGGGCTGTTGGAATCTCAGGAGGTACTCAACGCCGTTCTCGGACGGGCGGAGGGCGTAGATGTGGTCCTCACCGGGAGGTACGCGCCCAAGGAACTCATTGACGCCGCCGATATGGTATCGGAGGTACGGGAGATAAAGCACCACTATCGCAGTGGCGTAAAGGCCAAGGCAGGCGTTGAGTACTGACCTGGCTTTCCCTGATGGGGATAGCCATCCGGAAGATGGTGATGCGATCTTGCCAGCTCATTGCCGCGGACTCCCTATCCGCAGCGCACCTAAACCGCCCGTCTCGCTCTTGGTCTGTGACCTCGACGGGACCCTGCTGGGCGATGACAGACGCCTCAGCGCCGAGATCAGAGCGGCCGTGGCCGAGCTAAGGGATAAGGGTATCCTCGTGTCCCTTGCCACCGGCAGGTTCTTTCAGTCAGCCCGTCAGTTCGCCAGCGAGCTCGACCTTGACATCCCTATAGTCTGCGCCAATGGCGCGCAGGTTCGCTGTCCAATAACCGGCGCCTACCTGCACAGATTGACCCTTCCGGCAGAGATCTGCCGCACGGTCCTGAGGAAGATGGCCAGTGAGCGCTGCCAACCCTTCCTCTTCGCCGGCGACCGCGCGCTGACGGACCGGGATAGCGTCTTTCGACGGAGGTACGCGGCCTCTCTACGCGTGCCCATTGAAGTACGGGACCTCGATGAATTCCTGACAGCACGCGAAGAGGTTGACATCCTTCTGTTCTACGTACCGGATGGGCTCGAGGAGGTAGCCCGCACCATCGAAGGGGACTTCTCCGAGCGGGTATACGTAACCACCTCCGCCGGCTATTTTGTCGAATGCCTCCATCCAGCCGCTGGTAAGGGCTCTGGCGTGATAGCCCTGATGAAGATGTTGGGGATCCCCGCACAGCAGGTAGCCGCCGTAGGCGACGGGCCCAACGACCTGGAGATGCTGCGCGTGGTGCACAAGGCAGTGCTCCTGGGCAATGCCCCACCATGGTTGAAGAAGACCGGTTTCACAACCACCCAAAGGGGTGGGCCGGCCGGCTTCCTAGAGGCCATGGCCTTGCTCGGCCTGCGCGTGAAGTCGTAATTGCGCGAACATTAGGACTTGCAGGAGGAATAGGCGGCCGGTTTGCCGAAGGTAAGGAACTGAGAAAAGCGCCGGCTACAGAATCAAGCCATACCGTAGAAGGATCCGTGGTCTAGTTCTCCCGGCTTCGAGGAGGCAGAGCATGGATTTTTCTCTTTCTGAAGAGCAATCCATGATCAAGCGGGTAGTCAGGGAATTCGTGAAGAGGGAGGTGGCACCGACAGCAGCCCAAAGGGACCGGACCGGCGAGTTCCCTCGAGACGCTCTGAGAGGCCTGGGTGAACTCGGGTTGCTGGCACTTCCCTTCCCTCAGGAGTGGGGGGGAGCGGGGGATACTGTGGCCTACGCAGTGGTCGTGGAGGAGCTGGCCCGGGCATGCGCTTCCACGGCCATTTCCTATGCCGCCCACGTGGCTCTGGGGTGCGGCTCCCTGTTTCTGTTCGGCACGGTCGAACAAAAGGAGAGGTGGCTCCGCCCTTGCCTGAGAGCGGAGTACCTCGCGGCCTTCGCCCTCACCGAGCCCAACGCCGGCTCCGACGCCGCCGCCACCCAGACGACCGCCCGATTGTTGGGGGGAGAGTGGGTCATCAACGGGACGAAGTGCTTTATCACTAACGGCTCGGTCGCCGACGTCATCCTCATCACCGCGCGAACGGAAGAGGGCATATCCTGCTTCATCATACCGAGGGATGCGCCCGGCTTGTCCATTGGGAGCCAGTATGACAAGCTCGGCCTCACAGCCTCCGACACGGCGGAGCTGGTTTTCGAGGACTGCCGCGTGCCCGCGCGGAATCTGTTGGGAGAGCCTGGCAAGGGCTTTCGACAGTTCCTCACGGTGTTGGATTCCGGGCGCATCGGTATCGCCGCTTTGTCCGTCGGCATCGCTAGGGCGTGTTTGGAAGACTCCCTGAGATATACCCAGCAGCGCAAACAGTTCGGCAAGCCACTGTGGGATTTCCAGGCGACGAAGTTCAAGCTGGCCGATATGGCGGTCGATGTGGAGTTGGCCCGGTTAATGACCTATAAAGCGGCCTGGTTGAAGGACCAAGGCCGCCCCTTTACCAAGGAGGCGGCCATGGCCAAACTCTTCGCCTCGGAGGCGGCTATGCGTGCGGCAGTAGAAGCCGTCCAACTTCATGGAGGCTACGGGTACATAAAGGAATACCCTGTAGAGCGTTACTTCAGGGATGCAAAGCTCATGGAAATCGGCGAGGGAACTTCGGAGATCCAACGGCTGGTGATCGCCAGAGAACTGGAGCGCGGCCTGTAACCAGCCGCTATCACGTAGAAGGGGTGGCAATTGCGTGAGAGACGTATACATTGTGGCGGCCGGGATTACTAAGTTCGCCCGGGCGAGGCCCAAGGCCGACTTCAGGTATATGGTCAAGGAAGCCTTCGATTATGCTATGCGTGACGTGCCTAAGTTGAAACCGGAGATGATCGATGGCAGTGTGTGCTCCTACTTTTCCGACCATTTCACACGGCAATTGATGGCGGGGATAATGGCCCAGGACTACCTCGGCCTATGCTCAAAGCCCTCTAAACGAGTAGAGGGGGGAGGAGCCAGTGGGGGCCTGTGCCTGCAGACGGCCTACGACGCAGTCGCCTCCGGGAGGATGGAGGTTTGTGTGGCCTACGGTTTCGAGACCATGTCGCGGGTCACTACTTGGAAGGGAAATGAATTCATCGCCCTAGCCTCTGACACCAATTTCGATTACCCGGTGGGTGGGTTTTACACCGGCTACTACGCCATGATGGTCAGGCGTCATATGTACGAGTTCGGGACCACCGTAGAACAGATGGCCCTCGTCTCCGTAAAGAACCACGGCAACGCCCTACACAACCCGTGGGCCCAGTACCCCATGAAACTGACGGTGGATGACGTGAGAAGCGCTCCCATGGTAGCCGACCCACTCACCCGTTTGGATATATGCGTCATGTCCGACGGGGCAGCGGTATGCGTTCTGGCCTCCGAGGACGCCGCCCGAGAGATCACTGACAAGCCCATCAAGATCAGCGGCGTCGGCACTGGGACTGACACCATGCGCTTAGCAGACAGGCCGCACGACGAGGTCATCCTGCTGCCGCACGAGAATCCCGAGGACTATCGGGGCTTGAAGTACCCCGGCGTGCACTCCTTCCGCGCCGGTCGCGTCGCGGCGAAGATGGCCTACGAGATGGCGGGGATAAGGGACCCCCTCAGGGAGCTTGATTTCATAGAGCTTTACGACGCCTACACTTCTTCGGAGATCCAGACGTACGAGGACCTCGGGCTTTGTCGGTACGGTGAGGGTGGTAAGTTTATACAGGAGGGTTATCCACGGATGGACGGAGACATCCCGGTAAACCCATCGGGTGGGCTCCTGGCCTGCGGTCATCCTATTGGGGCAACGGGACTGATGCAGGCCGCCTTCGCCTTCTGGCAGCTACAGGGAACGATAGGGAAGCACTTCAGCGGCGACGACACCCTTCAGGTACCCGACGCGAGACGGGGGCTAGTACACAGTCACGCTGGTACCGGCACCTGCATAACCGTTACCATCCTTGAGAGGGGGTTCTGACATGGCGCGGAAGCCGAAGCTCCAGGAGACCGAAAAGGGAACCGTGCTCTTCAACGTCGACCCGATAATCATCAAAGACCATTACGAGGTAGACTACATTCACAGTTACGCCCAGGATAGCCCCTTCTTCCGGGGGCTGGCCGAAGGCCGTTTGCTCGGCTCAAGGTGCCCGAGCTGCGATTACACCTACGGGACTCCCCGGGCACATTGCATGCGGTGTGGCGACAAGACCGAATGGGTCGACCTGCCCTTAGAGGGAAGAGTTCATACCTATACGACATGCTATTTCGGTGGAGAGGAGTTTCTGGAAGAGACCCCCTTTCACTTGATCCTGGTAGAGTTCGACGGTGTCGACACGCTCTTCCTCTCCCGTCTGATTGGCGTAGAGCCGGGAGAGATCGAGATCGGCATGAGGGTAAGGGCAAAGTTCCGCAGGCTCTCCCAGTTCAAGGTCACCGACGTCTACTTCGTGCCCGCCTAGGTGTTAGACATACTGTGCCGCTTGTGATATAAATAGGGTGAGCGCACGGTGACCAACGAAGGATAGGAGGTGGCGCTTGTGAAGGAAAAGGTCCAAAAGGTACTGGACACAATCAGGCCGGCGCTTCAGGCGGACGGCGGTGATGTAGAGCTCGTGGACGTAGAGAACGGAGTGGTAAAGGTCCGGCTGACTGGTGCCTGCGGCGGCTGTCCCATGGCCACCATGACCCTGAAGAACGGCATCGAACGGACCCTTAAGGCTAAGATACCTGAGGTCAAGGAGGTCCAAGCCGTATAACCACCACTCGGGTCCAAAGAGATCGGGTAGGAGGGGGCGGCTAGCCCCCGTCCCCCCACACCACCGTACGTACCGTTCGGTATACGGCGGTTCACCAAGCTTGACGAAT
>DFND01000009.1 GCA_002375895.1 Firmicutes bacterium UBA3576 | reverse complement strand
CGGGGTGCGGGAGGAGATGGTGGCCGCTGGGCTGGACCCCGACCTCTGCCTCACCGGTAGCAGCGAGAAGAATGTGCCCACGTCCCAGACCGGCCTCGGCATCGTGGCCCTGGGGGCCTTCGGCCAGGCCGGGCCCCGCTGGGGGCTGGCCCGGGAGGGGGACGTCGTCGTGGCCGTGGGCGAGCCCAAGGTGGGAGGCGAGGTGACGCTCGATGACCGGTCTATCGCCGATATCCCGACGCTGAGTCAGGTTCTCGATTATCCCGGGGTGGGGGACGTAGTGCCGGTGGGGTCCGGCGGCATAGCCTCTGAGGCCCGCAGGCTGGCCGGCCGCGCGGGGCTGACCTTCGAGGCCGATTGTCACGGCGACCTCAACCTGGAGAAGTCCGCGGGTCCGGCAACCTGTGTGCTGGCCAGCCTGCCGCCGCAGGCGGTGCAAGGGTTCCTGCAGCACCTTCTCCCCACTGGGCGTCCCTGTCAGCCGGTGGGGGTCTTGCGGGGAGCCTATTCGCCTGGTGTGAGGGGTTAGCCGGCCGTGGCCCGGTCCACCTGGACACGTCGCTTTGTGAGGGAGGAGGTTAGGTTATGGGCGATTACGTGATGTCCTGGAGCGGGGGGAAGGACTCCGCCATGGCCTTGCACCGAGCGCTCGAGGCGGGCCTCCGCGTGTCCTCCCTCTTCACCATGGTCTCGCCCGAGGGTTACAGCATGTCCCACCGCATACCTCGTGGGCTCTTGGCCCTCCAGGCCGAGGCCCTTGGCCTTCCGCTGCTGGAGGGCACCGCCGACTGGGGTACCTACGAAGAGGAGTTCAAGAGGGCCCTCGTAGGCCTCAGGGCGACCGGGATACGGGGCTGTATCTTCGGGGACATAGATCTCGAGGACCACCTCTCTTGGTGTCGTCGCGTCTGCCGGGAGACGGGCCTCGAGGCCGTCCACCCCCTGTGGGGTGAGGACCAGGGGGTTCTTCTGGATGAGCTGCTGCAGCTGGGATACCGGGCGGTCATCGTGGTGGTGGACCTCGAGCGGCTCGGCCCGGACTGGCTGGGCAGAGACCTTGATGCGAAGGCGGTGGACGAGCTGCTGCGCCTGGGGATATCCCCCTGTGGTGAGACGGGGGAATACCATACGCTGGTCGTAGACGGGCCCGTCTTCCGCCGGGAGGTACCCCTCGGTCCCAGGCGGGTGCTCCGCAGGGGGCACCACGCCTTCCTGGACCTCGCCCGAGAGGGGGATGGCACATGAGGTCCCTGCTCCTGGCCCTCTCCTTCCTGACGACGTTGCCGGTCGGGGCCAGGCCTGGTGACCCGGCCCGTGCCCTCCGCTGGTTTCCCCTGGTCGGAGGGGTTATAGGTATGGTGCTGGTGGCGGTGGACGCCCTGGCGCGGCCGGTCTTCCCCCTGCCGCTCAGGTCGGTGATAGTCCTGGCCGCGTCCTGGCTCCTCACCGGAGGGCTTCACCTGGACGGGCTCGCGGACACCTTCGACGGCCTGGCCGCGGGGGGCGACAGGAAGAGGGCGCTCACGGTCATGCGCGACAGTCGTATCGGCTCGGCGGGGGCCACGGCCCTGGTTCTCACGCTGTTGCTGAAGCTCGGGGCCCTGCTGGAGCTCGAGGGTGGTGTGCGTTCTATGGCCCTGCTGATGGGCCCCGTGATCGGGCGCCAGGCAATGGTCATAATGCTCTCCGTCCATCCCTATGCCAGGGAGGACGGGCTCGCCGGCGGTTTCTTCGGGCACGGAAAGGGGGAGCTCATCTGGTCGCTCCTCCTCACAGCCGGACTGTCTTTGGCAGCGTGGTACGTGTGGGGCGGCGGCGTGGGCCTCTTGGTGGGCGCGACGGTGGCGCTCTCCGGGGCGTGGCTGCTGGGACGCCACATCGCCAGGCGCATCGGGGGCATGACCGGTGATACCCTGGGAGCCGTGGGTGAGTTGACGGAGGTCCTGTGGCTGCTGGCGGTAACTGCCCTCAGGGGGACGTGGGGCTAGGCGGGATCGCGAGCTGTGCCCGCAGGGATGTCCTAGTCGGCCTCGTCCGGCTCTGGGAGCTCCAGTTCCTCGAGCAGGCTCTTGGCCTCCTCGTACCTGTCCGCCGGGACCATCAGCTTCACCTCGACGTTCGGCCCCATAACGGCCGTGAGGAGGACGCCCAGGGCGGACTTCACCTTGGCCACCGGTATGTCGGCCCCGGCCAGGACGCCCTCGACCAGCGAGGCCTCGATGTCGTTGCGGGTCGTGAGCAGGTGCTTCCACTGCATCTGATCTTCCTCCCGCCCCTATCTTCTCCTAAGGGGCGGCCTTTCCTCCTCGCGCCGCGAGGTTCGCCCGGGCCCTCTCTATCTCCTCCCGGACCGCCGCGGGCGAGGTGCCCCCGTAGCTGCGACGGGAGGCCACTGAGGCGGCCGGGCTCAGCTCCACTCCGGGGAAGGCCCGCCCCGCTTCCTCCTCAAAGGGAACCCCGTCTTGGAGGCAGCGCCTCACCAGGGCCCCGACCCTGGCGTGGGCCTCGCGGAAGGGGATGCCCTTTGCGGCCAGCCTGTCGGCGAGGTCGGTGGCCAGCACGAAACCCTCCGCCGCCGCCCGCATCTTGTTGGGATGTACCTCCATGGTCTCCAGGGCGCCGGCGGCGACCTCCAGGCAGGCCTTGACCGTATCCACGGCGTCGAAGGTCGCCTCCTTGTCCTCCTGCATGTCGGAGTTATAGGCCAGGGGGAGGCCCTTCATAACCGTGAGGAGGGTCACCAGGTCGCCGATGACGCGTCCCGCCTTGCCGCGGACGAGCTCCATCGTGTCCGGGTTTTTCTTCTGGGGCATGATGGAGGAGC
>DFND01000040.1 GCA_002375895.1 Firmicutes bacterium UBA3576 | reverse complement strand
GGCCTCATCTATCATCTCAAGGCCGCGCTGGAAGGTCCGCGAGGCCGAGCCCCTTATCTTCTCCCGGGCCCGAACACGGAACACCTCTCGCTCTAACGTATCTATGGCCTGGAACTTGTTCCAACCCAAACGAAGGGCTCGCCAGATACGCCTGAGAGGCTGGCCGCCCGTGATAAACCTTAACTTCTCGAGCAGCTCTCCGATATGCCCCCGCGGTGGCTCGAGTACCACCATGCGGAAATCATAGCCCAGGTCCGCCAAGATCTCGCGGTGAACCTGGGCGTAATACCCGAAGCGACACGGCCCCGTACCGCCGCCCATGAGGATAGTATCGGCTCCGAGTTCGTAGGCCTCCATGAAGTTCCCGAGATTAAGCTTCAGCGGAAAACAGGCGAACTCGGGAGAGTGCCGGACCCCCAACTCAACGGTACGCCTAGTGGTGGGGGGTGGCACGACGACCTCGACGTCGAGATCGCGGAGAATTGCCCGCATGGGGATCCACGCCGTCCCCATGTGCGGGAAGGTCACCTTCACAGCCGTCTCCCCCTCTCAATCATATCTAAGAAGGCCTCTACACGCGTTATCATTCCCGCCTGGGCCGAGTGCTCGTCCAGCGTAAGCATCATATGCGGCGTCCGGTTTATCCGCTTGGCCTCCCGTTCGACCAGCTCCCCGATCAAGGCATCGCTGCCGCAGCCGAAGGCGACCAGGTGGACCACCCCGTCCACGCCGCCGGCCGCTAGAAGGTGTCGAAAGGCACCCATGACCCTCTTCGCCGGGCTCCAGAACAGCCTCTTGGGCAGGTCAGCGACCGCCGCTTCTAGGGCCAACTCCTCTAGATGCTCGGGGGTGATCACGTCCACGCCGCGCTGGAGCAGATAGTCAACCAGGCCGAGGTTCAAACCGCGGTCGTAGAGGATGTAAGGATGGCCAAGCACAGCCACCCTGAGGCTCGAAGTCTCACGACGGGGGGGCACGGAACAGCCCATCGCACGGCCTGGCCACTCCCCTCCCTCGCAGGCAGCCCGATGGTCTCTCTGAGACCCGAGCGCCCGTTTAAAGGCCATCGCGACCCGCCAATCCGGGGCTCCCCAGGGTCGGGCGGCCTCTCGCAGGGCCTCCCAAAGGCCTCGCCAACCTTTGTTCATGTTCACGGTAACGGTAAGCAGGCGTGACTTACGAAGCCCTGAACTACGTACCATCTCGGGCAGGCCCAGGAACTTCGGGCAGATGTACGTCCTGGGTTCGACGCTCACGATACGAGGCACAAACAGGTACTCCACACCACTTTCGACCAGCTCTGCCACATGCCCGAAGAAGACCTTAACCGGCAGGCACGTATCGTCCACCGTCAGGCTGACGCCGCGCTCGATGGTCGCCTGCGTCGTCGGACGAGAGACCACCACGCGCGCACCGATGCCCTGGAAGAACTCCCGATAGAGGGGGTAATAATCGTAGAAGGATAGCGCCCGAGGGATACCTATGGACGGCCCCTTCGGGGCCACTCCTGTGCGCCGGGTAGTACCGCTCAAAGGCCCACACCTCCGCCTCCAGTCCCGGGCAACCGGTCTGGATCCCGTGGGTTCAGGACCGGGATCCTGCGGCCCTTCGTCGGCGCGGGCCTGAGGATCAGGATATCCTGCAATGCCCTCAGGTCCAAGGGGATAAGAGGCCAGAGATACGGCACGCCGAAGGACTTAGTAAACACCAACAGCGCCAGATTAGCCAGCAAGGCGACCACGAACCCCGTTAACCCGAACAGGGCCACAGCGATAAGCAGCAGGATCCGCATCAGCCTGATGGCCATGCCCAGCTCCATACTGGGCGTGGCGAAGGTGCCCAAGGCCCCCACCGCCACGTATAGGATCGCCTCGTTCTGTAAGACTCCCGTCTCTACCGCCAGCTGACCCAACAGTACCGCTCCTATGATGCCCAACGACGTCGCCAGGGCGTTGGGCGTGTGGATCAGGGCCAGGCGTATTAAGTCAACGCCGAGCTCAACGAAGAGGAATTGGATGGGCAGGGGGATGGGCGCCGTGCCCTTCGGGCCGATGAAGTCCAAGGCCGGCGGCAAGAGCTCAGGCCTCATCGTCAGGGCGACCCACAAGGGCGGCAGGAACCAAGACACGAAGACGCCGAAGAACCTCACCCAACGCAGGTAAAACCCCACGGCCACGTCCTGCCTGTACTCCTCCGCGTGCTGGAGATGATGAAAGAAGGTAGCGGGCAAGATGATGACGCTGGGCGACGTGTCCACGATCACCAGAATGTGCCCCTCCAACAGGTGAATGGCCGCCACATCCGGGCGCTCCGTGAACCGGACGACGGGGAAGGGGTTCCACCACCTTCTGCTGGGCTCCAGGAACTCCTCCACGCTCTTCTCGGCCATGGGCACGCCGTCTATCTCGATGCGTTTTAGCCGCGTGAGAATGTCCTCCACCAGCCCCGGGTCAGCTATATCCTCAATGTAGCTGACCACCACGTCGGTCGCTGAACGTTTCCCCACCTGAAGCAGGACGTTACGCAAGCGAGGATCCCTTATCCGGCGGCGAATTAGAGCGGTGTTAAAGACCAGGGTCTCTACGAAGCCGTCTCGTGACCCCCTGGTGACCCTCTCGAGGTCAGGTTCGTCGGCGGCCCTGGTGGGATAGGTACGGGCATCGATAATAAGGGCCTGCTCTTCACCCTCCACTAAAAGGGCCAGTGGGCCGGCTAGGACCTCTCTGATGAGGTCGTTCAGGGAGTCCTTGGTGTCTATCTCGATGTAGTTTAAGCGGTCAGTACGTAGCTTGTCGAGCAGCCCCGGCAAGAGCTCTTCACGGCCAGCCACCTGCATGGCGTTCATGACGTGGACCAGCACCTCGTCCTTGGCAAAACCGTCCACGAACACCAAGGCCGCCCTCTTCCCCGCCACCCGGAACTCACGGATTATGATGTCGAAGCTGACGTCCGCCCCCAACGCTTTACGGATGAACGCCAGGTTCGCGTCGAGATCCTTGCTGATGCTCTCTGTTTTCCTCCTCATTACCCACCTCAATCCCTGGGGTTGAACACCAGTGCCGTCAAGAACCCCATGATAATGGCAACGGTCAGGGCCAGCGAGGTGGCCTTAAGACCACCCGAGATGAGCCCGAGCCAGCCCGACAGCTTAAACTCCTCCAACATACCCTGTACCAGAGCGTGGCCGAAGCTCGGCAGCGGGATGGTGGCCCCCGCTCCCGCCAGCTCCACCAAGGGCTGGTAAAGCCCGAGTGCGCTCGCTATCGCCCCCAGGCTCACGAACAGGACCATCACGTGAGCCGGTGTGAGAGGAGTTGCGTCCAGGGTGATCTGGGCCGCGACGCAGATCAGCCCGCCAATGATGAAAGCCAAGAGGAAGTCCATTTAGGACTTCCCCCCTTCCAGGCGTTCCACGGCACAGGCATGCGCCACACAGGGGATGGACTCCCCCTGCTGGTAGGAGGTGGGACTAAAGAGCGCCCCGGTCCCGACCAGCAGGATCCTGTTCAACCGACCGGCCTCGAGCTCTCGCAGTAGGTGCCCGGCGAAGACAGAGGCTGAACACCCCGCGCCACTGCCGCCCGCGTGGGCGTCCTGTTTTTCGTCGAAGATCATCAGGCCACAGTCCGCCAGGCGGTCCATGATGTCGATGCCCTCTTCAAAAAGCAACTCCCGCACCAGGGCAGTCCCGAACTCTCCCAGATCGCCCGTCACGACCAGGTCGTAGTCGCGGGGAGACCTACCGGTATCGGCGAAATGGGCGGATATGGTCTTGGCGGCGGCGGGCGCCATGGCCGACCCCATGTCATTTGGGTTCTTCACCCCGAGGTCTACGACCTCACCGATGGTGGCATGGGTTACCCTCACACGCCCCCCCGTGAGGCCGAGCAGCACGGCCCCTGACGCCGTTACCGTCCAGTGCGCCGTAGGCGCCCTCTGGACGTTCTGTTCCACCGGGTACCGATACTGCCTCTCAGCGGTCTTGTTATGACTGCAAGAGGCCGTCAGCACCGCCCCGCCGAACCCCCCCTCAATGATGAGAGACCCCAGGGCGAGGGCTTCGGCGAAGGTGGCACAGGCCGCGAACAGGCCGAGAAAAGGGAGAGAGAGGTTGCGGGCGGTGAAATTGCAGCAGATGATCTGGTTCAGGAGGTCACCAGCCAGCATGAAATCCACCTGCTCCGGCCGCAGCCCGGCCTTAAGCACGGCCAGGCGTACAGCCTCCTCCATCAGACACATCTCCGCCTGTTCCCAGCTCCGCATCCCCATCAATTCGTCGTCCTTGACGATATCGAAGCGATCCCCAAGAGGACCCCGACCTTCCTTGGGGCCTGCAATTGCGGCCCCGGCCAACACTTCCACACACGAAAAGGTCCAGGTCTGCCTCCCTTTGCGCTTGCCTCGCAATCGCCGTGTCCTCCCTACGGGCCTACCAGCAGGACCCGAACAAGGCTGGCGAAGAAGGCAGTCACCAGGCCGTAGACTATTACGGGCCCTGCTACGCTGAACATCTTCGCACTCATCCCAAGCACGTACCCTTCGCGCTTGAACTCCAGGGAGGGGGAGACGATGGAGTTAGCAAAGCCGGTTATGGGCAGCGCGGCGCCCATTCCGGCGTACCGCCCGAACTCATCGTAGATCCCCCACCCCGTCAATAGAGCCCCGATGAACACCATAACGGCGGCCGTGGGGATGGCAGCGTCCTTAGGGGTCATACCGAGGGAGACAATCCCCGTCATCACCGCCTGGCCCACCAGCGAGACGGCGCCTCCTCCCAGGAAGGCCAGCACCGCGTTTCTGAGGTACTTGGGCCGAGGCGCATGTCGTTGCACCATTCGGCGATAGAGTTCCTGCTCCTTCTGAGTCCCTAACATGTCTACGACTTCCGATTAACGCTTCGCATTGTCGACCACGAAGGCGACCTTCACATTAGCCTTGTACTCAGTGATGTTCCCGCCGTCGACGTTAGCCGTCAGGTTGTAGATCTCCACGCCGGTGATATTCTCCACCGTTCGGCTCGCCTCCAGCACCGCATTCTGGACCGCTTCCTGCCAGCTGTTCTGCGACTCGCCGACGAGCTCGAGGACCTTGACTACGGTCACCTGCGCTCCCCCCTTCTCGTTTTGAAATCGCGCTAGGTAGTGTCCCCCCCAGGTTAGGGGAGTATTCCATCGGCTCAGGGGAAACGACCTTTGGGCAGCCTTGAAGGCCCTCGTCAGAGCGAATCTTTACCTTAGGGTAACCGAAAATAAGAAAAAAAGCGGGTTTCCCCCCTTGGAACTCCTTCGCAAGACTCGAGCCTAGTCTGATAAATACTCCCTCATCCTCTTCACGGCCTTGCTCTCGAGGCGTGAGACATGAGCTTGGGACAATCCCATCGAGGCTGCGACCTCGGCTTGCGTCTTGCCCGCGACGTAACGGGCGATGATCACTTCGCGCAAGGTCTCATCAAGGGAGGCGATGGCCTCCCGCACAGCCAGAGCGTCAAACCAGCTGCCCGTTACGTCGGCCGGAAGGCTGTCAATAAGCAGTTTCTCGTCCCCGTCCTTCTCATGGACCACCTCGTACAGCGACACCGGCCCCCGGGTCGCCTCCAGTGCCACGATGAGCTCGTCCTCGGGAACCCTCAACTCGTGCGCCAGCTCCTTGAGCTTAGGGTTACGGCCCGTAGCCTTGCGCACCTCCTCGGCTCTAAGACGGGCCTCCCTGGCGATCTCCCTGGCCCTGCGACTCACCTTCACGCCGTAAGCGGTCCGCCAGCACTTGCGGATCTCGCCCAGGATAGTCGGCACAGCGTAAGTTGAGAACTTCGTCTGAAAGCTCGGGTCGTAGCCCCTGATGGCCTTCATCAGCCCCATACACCCGGCCTGAAGGAGGTCGTCGGTCATCTCCCTATCGGTCACCCGAAACCGCTGTACGATGCTCCACACCAGCTTTATGTGGCTCCTCACGATCTCCTCGGCGGCCTGACGGTCGCCGCGCCGAGCCCTCTCCAGCAGAGCCTGCAATCGATCTTCGGACAGGGGTTCAAGGGCTGCCGCCAGGATGTCGGACGACACTCCGCCACCCCCTCAGTCGGCACTGGCTGCGGCGTTCGACCCCACGGTCTTGGTCATGGTGACCACTGTCCCCTTGCCCGGGGCCGACGAGACGTCGAGCGTGTCCATGAAGGACTCCATGAAGACGAAGCCCAGTCCCATGTGGTCGGGCAGTGTGGAGAAGGTGGCCTCCTTGGCCGCCTCCACGTCCTCGATACCCCTTCCCACGTCGCTAACCTCGACGTACAGGGTCTCAGCCCCCCTGATCTCCGCCCGCACTCTAACCACGCCGCCCTCCTCGCCGTACGCGTGGAGGACTACGTTCGAGACCGCCTCAGAGACCGCCACCTTGATCTCCTCCACCTCCCCCAGCGTGAAATTCATCTGGGAGGCGAAGGTGGCTATCGCAACACGGGCTACCGCGACGTTCTCCGGCAAGGCCCGGAACTCCATAGCCAGGGTGTTCCGGATCACCCCTTCGCTGTGGCCACTCACAGTTTAACGACAGCCTCCTTTTCGCTGGAGTACAAAGGCATGATCTTCAACAGGCCCGAAAGCTCCAACACAGGCTGTAGCTTCGCCGGCGCCGCGGCCATGGCCATGGCCATACCCTCTTGCCTCACCCGTCGGTAACGCCCGAGGACCGCGCCCAAACCGGAGCTGTCTATAAAGGTCACGCCGCTCAGATTGAGCACCACTCCGCGGACGCGGCCTCTCGCCAGGGCCCGGTCCACGTGGTCGCGGAAGAGGTCGGCGCTGCCGAGGTCGAGCTCTCCCTGCGGTCTGACCACCAAGACACCATTGACGAGTTCCGTCTCCAGCCTCATTCACACCCCTCCCGGTCACCTTTTCGCCTCAGAGGAATTATTTTCCTCCCCTGGTGGCAAAAAAAAAGAACGCTGCGCCCTATCTGTAAAAGGTTAACACGGCCCTTAGGGTCTTCATGAAGAGCCCCCACAGCCCAAGCCTCTCCACCCCCGCCGCGGCCACGAGGGTCGCTTCCTCGATCACCTCTCCCTCTCTCTCCACCACGATGGTGCCCAGGGGCTGCCCTTTTTCCACTGGCGCCTCTACCGCACTCGCCAGCTCGATGCGATGGCGTATGTCCTCTGCCGCCCCCTTCTCCACGGTGACGGCTAGATCCTCCAGCAGCACGACAGCCACTTCATCTACCCGGCCCTTGTGTACGGTGACCTCCCCCAGGGGCTCCCCTCCAGGAGCCACGGGGACAGTAACGAAGTTGGCGAACCCGTACGTCAAGAGCTTCGAGACCTCGGCGAACCTCACGGTGGAGTTAGGCGCTCCCATGACCACTGCTATAAGCCGTGTATCGCCCCGTTTGGCAGACGCCGCCAGGCAGTAACCCGCCTGGTTAGTCCAGCCGGTCTTGAGGCCGTCTACTCCGGGGAAGTGCTTGAGGAGCCTGTTCGTGTTGACCAGCCAGAGGTCCCCGCCGCGTAGATATTCCTCCCAGGTAGAGGTCATCTCCAAAAGCCCCGGGTACTTCACCGCATACCTGGAGATGACCGCCACATCACGCGGGCTCATCAAGTGGCCTTCCTCGTCCTGGCCGTGTTCATTCCTGAAGCTGGTGTTCGTCATGCCCAGCTCCCGAGCGGTCTCATTCATCAGCTCCACGAACTTAGCCCTGGTGCCGGCAATGTGTTCGCCCACGGCTACCGAGGCGTCGTTGGCCGAGCCCACAGCCACCGCGAGCAGCATATCCCTGAGGCTCATCTCCTCACCTGGCTCGAGCCAGATCTGAGAACCCCCGAGCGAGGCCGCCTCAGGGCTCGTCACCACGGTATCGCTGAGGCTGACCTGCCCCTCCTCGATGGCCTTGAAGGCTAGGTACAGGGTCATGATCTTGGTCAGGCTGGCCGGGGGCATCGGATCATCGGCGTTCTTCGCGTACAGCTCCTTGCCCGTGGTGGCGTCGATGAGGATGGCGCCCCGCGACTGAAGCTCCAGTTCACCCTGTGCCGCCACGGAAGCAGCCGCGCTGCTGACGATCAAGATGCAGGCGACCACGCACGCAGCCAGCCGGCGCATAATCCCTGCACGCAGCATGTATATCCCTCCTGCCGCGGGGATACTAGGTCAGTATTAAGCTTATCAGTTTTCGCCCTTTTCATTCCTCCTTTCTAGCGACGCCGCTTTACCGGATAACCTCTAGGATCAGTCCGGGTTTCGACGGCGCCTCCTCGGCGATGGTATAGGCCTCTTCGAGGAGCCTCCTCGCCTCCTCGAGCCCGCGCCCCCCACGACAGTAGAGTTCGGCGAGCGGCTCACCCTCTTCCACTACGTCTCCCACCTTCCGCCGGAGGAGAACCCCTACGCCGTGGTCCACAGGGTCGCCCTTGCGAGCCCTGCCTGCCCCTAGGGCCGCCGCTGCCCTCCCCACGGCGAGGGCGTTCAGGCCTGATACAACACCATCATGCGGGGCCGGGACCTCAACTCGCTCCGGGGCTAGGGGCAGCCCCTCGTCCACGAAGGAGGGGTCACCACCTTGGACCGCCACCCAGCGCTTGAAGGTATCGAGCGCCTGCCCGCCACGCTGCAGCTCCTGAAGAATCTTCCGTCCCTCGAGCACGTCCTCTGCCCTGCCGCCCAGGACCAGCATGTGCGCGCCAAGCTCCAGGCAGAGCTCCGCCAGGTCCGCCGGGCCCTCTCCCCTGAGGGTAGCCACGGCCTCGAGGACCTCGAGGGCGTTCCCCACCGCGTTGCCGAGCGGCTGATCCATGCTGGTGAGCACGGCCACAGTCGAACGTCCCACCGACCTACCGATCTCAACCATGGTCTCGGCCAAGGCCCTGGCCGAAGTCAGGTCCTTCATGAAGGCTCCAGCTCCCACCTTGACATCCAGCACAATGGCCTGAGCGCCGCCGGCGAGCTTCTTGGACATGATACTGGAGGCGATCAGGGGAATGCTGTCCACGGTACCGGTCACGTCCCTCAGGGCGTAAAGCTTCCCGTCCGCCGGAGCGAGGTTGGGCGATTGCCCGGTCACCGCCACGCCCACCTCCCTGACGGTGCGCAGGAACTCCTCCTGATCTAACTGCGTCCGGAAGCCCGGAATGCTCTCCAGCTTATCCACAGTGCCCCCCGTGTGGCCCAGGCCGCGCCCTGACATCTTGGCCACCGGTAAACCGCTGGCGGCAACCCAGGGCGCCAGGACCAACGTGGTGGTATCACCCACTCCGCCCGTACTGTGCTTGTCGACCACCACGCCCGGCAAAGAGCTCAGATCAACGCGTTCACCGGAGTCGGCCATCTCGAGGGTAAGACACGTCGTCTCCTCCCCATCCAGGCCGCGAAAATACACGGCCATGAGGAAGGCGGCCATCTGGTAATCCGGGATCTCCCCCTTGACGTACTCGCGGATCAACCAGCCTATCTCCGCCTCCGAAAGCCGGCCTCCGTCCCTTTTCTTGACGATGAGATCATACATCCTCACCTTGTCTGTTCACCTCTCTCGTTCCCAACAGCTCCGGGAGGAAAGACGTCCCGGTCGTTGATTCAATCCCGAAGATCTCCGCCACCGTGGCCCCGATGTCAGCCAAGGTATCCCGCGTGCCCAGGTCGACTGGGGTAACTTCCCGGCCGACGATGATAACCGGCACGAACTCCCTGGTGTGATCGGTCCCCGGTGTCGTCGGGTCGCACCCGTGGTCAGCGGTGACGATGAGCAGGTCCTCTGCGGCAAGGCTAGCCGACATGTCCGGTAGCCAGTCGTCTACCTTCCTCAGGGCTCTTGCGAACCCCTCGGGGTCGTTGCGATGCCCGTACTTCATGTCGAAATCCACTAGGTTGCAGAAGACCAGGTGCCGCGCCGTACGAGCCCGTGCCAGTTCCAGGAGGGCCTTCATCCCCTCTTCATTGCTCTTGGTGGCGACGTGGTCAGTGATCCCCCTGCCGCTGAAGATATCGTAGATCTTCCCGACGGCAGTCACCCTCACCCCAGCCGCCGATAGCCTGTCCAGGGCGGTCGGCTCCGGAGGCTCCAGGGCGAAGTCGTGCCGCCGGGGCGTGCGCACAAAGGAGCCGGGCCTTCCCACAAAGGGACGGGCGATAACCCGGCCGACCTGGTGTTCGCCGCGCAGTATATCCCGGGCCACCCGGCACATCCGGTACAGCTCCTCCACCGGTATGATCTCCTCGTGGGCCGCGATCTGGAAGACACTGTCGGCGGAGGTGTACACTATCGGCTTGCCGGTCCGCATATGCTCCTCGCCGAGCTCCTCGATGATAGCCGTGCCGGACGCTGGCTTGTTGCCCAGCACCTCCCTGCCTATGGCCCTCTCGAACTCCTCTATGACCTCCGGGGGAAACCCCCTCGGGTAGGTGCGAAAGGGCACCTCGGATATGACGCCCATGAGCTCCCAATGGCCGGTCATGGTGTCTTTACCGGCCGAGCTCAGGGCGGCTCGACCGAAGGCCCCAAGAGGCCAACCCGTCGCTCGACCGAGAAGCCTGTCCAAGCCCCATCGCTCCAAATGAGGCAGGGACAACCACGGCACGGCGGCGTACAGGTGCCCGAGGGTATCGGCGTCCTCATCTCCGTAATCGGCCGCATCGGGCAAAGCGCCGATGCCGACGCCATCCAGGATAACTATGAACACGCGTTTTATAGTCGTGATCGGTCCCCCCTCTTGGCTCTGTCGGTCAACTGCTCAGGCTCGGGGATGAGCCTTGGCATAGATCTCCCTCAGTCGACCTCTGGTGAGGTGGGTGTAGATCTGCGTAGTGGAGATATCGGAGTGGCCCAGCATCTCCTGTACGGAACGCAGGTCCGCCCCGTTCTCCAGGAGGTGGGTGGCAAAGGAGTGACGCAGGGTATGCGGGGTTATGGGCTTCCGGATGCGCGCCTCCCGCGCGTATTTCTTAACGATCTTCCAAAACCCCTGCCTGGTTAGGCGCTTCCCGTGGTGATTCAAGAAAAGCGACTGTTCGCCCTCATTCCTCAACAGCTCGGGCCGGCCTTCCTTTATATAATCGCGGAGCGATCTCACGGCCATCGAGCCCATGGGGACAATTCGTTCCTTGGATCCCTTCCCGTAGCACCTCACATATCCCAAATCGACGTTAATGTCCCTCATGTTGAGCGAGACCAGTTCAGAGACCCGAATCCCCGTGGCGTACAGCAACTCCAACATGGCCTTGTCGCGTTTGCCCGCGGGGGTTCGGGTGTCGGGCTGCCCGAGAAGCCGCTCTACCTCCTTCACCGTCAACACCTGCGGGAGCTTCTTCTCCATCTTCGGGCTTTGCAGGTTGAGGGTCGGGTCCCTTTGTATGTACCTCTCCCTCACCAGGAACTGGTAGAAGGACTTCAGCGCTGCAAGCCGCCTCGCTATCGTAGCGGGAGCCTTTCCCTCCTTCTTGAGATGAGCGAGGTACGCAGCTATGGTGTGGCGTGAGACCGTATCCCACGAGGACGCCGAGCCCTTCTCCAGGAACTTGGTGAAGTGCTTGAGGTCCCTGCTGTAGGAGTCCAAGGTGTTGGCCGCCAACCCCCGCTCCACGCTGAGGTAGTCTATGAATTCTGCAATGACGTCATTCATGCCGCCGCCTCCCGAGCTTACCCTGAGAATTGGCTCCTGCGAACAGACGCAGTGTTAGCCATTCTACATAATTCCTCAGATTCCTGTTTTCGCCGCGCAATTCTTTACCTGCCACGATAAAAACCCTGTAACCACTCCACCCACTGTTTCCATAATCTAAGGTCCCCTTCTCGGGCACTTTCATGCGTCACTCCCATACCGTCCACCGTAACCAGGCTAGCGAACAGGTCCACGAGACGGGGGACCAGTAAACCTAGAATAGCCAGTAGGAGAATTATGCGGACGGTGTAACCTAGGAATCGCCTGAAACGACGCAGCGAAATCACGTACACCGGCCTTCACCCCCTAATGTCAGGTCAGTCTCCTAACCCTGCCCCCAGGATGTTAATGAACACGGGTGAGACGTAGGCATCTATTAGCCCCGACAGAAAAAGCATGGCCACTCCAAGCAACCCCGCCATGAGGTAATTGGACACCGCGGCCATAACTGCGCGCCTGCTGTCCCGCCGCCCCCGCCGGAAGAGGTAAACGGCAAAGGACAGGGCAGAGACTCCGAGGAAAGACCAAGCGGGGATCGCCACTAGGTTTGGGGGCAGGACCGACAGCAGGGCCAATAGTAGACCCCTGAAGCCGAGCTCATCGACCAGAAACCCGACCGTGAACCCGAGGGCGAACCCGCGAATGAACAGAACTACGGAGACCAAGGGGGCGCCCACCACACTCAAGCCGAGAAACCACATAACGCCGGCGGTCTTGAGGTTGGCGAAGAAGACGTCTCTGAGCAGCACGGCCCCGGACAGGTCCAGCGACCCCCTGCCCGCTGACCGGAAGAAGAGCTTGAGGTAACTGACTAGTTGGGCCTTTTCCTCTCCTGCGAGCGCGGCTACCGACACCGCCCCCGAGACTATCCCCAGCACGAGGAGCGTGAGGATAAAAAAATAGAGGGCAGCATGTCGCCACAGGTGTGAGACAATACCCTCGCGAAGCTGAACGAGCAGCACACCCATCCCCCCGGGCTACTTGTTGACGTAACCTCAGTAAAGGGTATGCTGCTCCACTGAGTTCTATTCTCCTCCAACCGGCAGTAGCCCACCCACGAGGGCGGTAAGCGCCACCAAGGTCTTGGCGTCTTCTACCTTCCCTGCCCGTAACAGGCCTGGTACATCACTCACCGGGGTGCGGACCAGCCTCGTGTCCTCGTCCGGGTCTCCACACGGACTTGCTCTAATGACAGAAGATGCTAAGAACAGGGTCATCTTCTCGGAGGAATACCCCGGCGTCAACCAGAACTCCCACACCTTCTTGAGCGAGACCGGGCTGAAGCCCGTCTCTTCCTCAAGCTCCCTGCGAGCGCAGTCCCTCGGATCCTCCCCCTCCTCGAGCCTGCCGGCGGGTATTTCCAACAGGAATTCACCGGTGGGATATCTGTACTGGCGCACCAGCAGGAGGTCATCACCGTCGAGAGCCAGTATCCCGACGGACCCGCGATGAAAGACCACCTCCCTGCGCGCCTGCCTCCCATCAGCCGTCGCGACACTGTCCAGCGCCACCTCGATTACCTTGCCTCGAAACAGCCACTGTCTCTGGCTCATCCTCTCCATCTTGAGCCCTCCCATCGACGTATCCAGCTGCCACAATTCCGGCCGCGGCCGAGGCCAGGAAAAACTCCCTGTCCTCCCGATAGGTCCGCCCCATTGTCCGCATCACGGGCAACCAGTCCGACTTTCCTTCCAAGGCGGCCGCGCACTCCTCCTCGGGAACCCATAGAAGTTCATGCTGCGCCGGCAGAGTCGCAGCCTGCCGACGGAGTGCTCCTCCCCTAGCACCCGACAGGTCCGGAAGCGCCACACGGACCGATGCCAACACCACCCTTCTCAGGACCGTAACGGTGTGGTGGCTGATGCCCCGGTGCCTTGGGCGAGGGTCGGCGAAGCTTACGCGGGCTGTGAGAATAGCCCGGCCGTCCAGCGAACAGACCGCGTTAGCCCCAATTCCCTGGTCGACACCTGGATGGCCCAACTTCGTCCCCGTCCCCACAATGCCTGGACCTATGCCCACCACGATGACCTCCGCACCGCCCACCTCTTTGGCCGCCAACAGCCCGCTGTACACGTTGACGGCCTCGAGGTCGCCGCCGAAGGCATGTCCGGCCGTCACGACCGTCGCCAGAAGCCCCTCCCGCCGCATCAAGTGAACGACCTCACTGAACTGTACCGGCAGGGCGCCCCCGTCAGTCATGACATAAGCCACCCGAGCAGCGCGACGAACGCTCCTTATACCCAGGACTACCGGCAGTAACTGGCTATGTAGTTCAAAAACTACTACTGGAACTCCTGCCAACGACTCTCGGTCACGGAGCAGCTCGTGATGGGGACTGGTCTGCTCCTCCACACTGAGGCACCGCAATTGGTAGGGAGTGTAACGCAGCTTCATTATGTGTCCGGAACAACGCGAGTCGAGGCTGATGGGTCCGTTCCGGTGCAGCACAAAATGATATCCCCCACTGCCCAACCCCAGCCTGACAGCGGTTGTATTCAACCATACACGATCTCCCGGCCGGGGCGTACCGGTGATGATATCGTAGCTGATGGCCTTCGCAGCTTCACGGGCACCATCTACCCTGACGACGATCTCCGAACAGCCCGCCCGAGTTCGCTTCACCTCAAGCACGGTCCCCTGCTCAATCTTGATCATGATGAATATCACCAGAACTAGCTTTCCCCGAATGTGGGCATAACCGGAAATTCGTTATGATCTGGGAGTTTGCGTGTGAACCCCCTATAGTTTGGATCACAAACGTGGCCGCGAGCGCGGCCCGTGGTGTGAGGGGCCGGAATTTCAATCCCCTATAGCTGGGTCACAAACCTCACGGCGGGGACTTGCGAAACCTAGACATTGATTTGTTTCAATCCCCTATAGCTGGGTCACAAACCAGGAAAGGGAGAGCGAGGAAGGGATCGATTTGTGGTTTAAATCCCCTATAGCTGGGTCACA
>DFND01000036.1 GCA_002375895.1 Firmicutes bacterium UBA3576 | reverse complement strand
CGACGCCACAAACAGGACATTCAGCGGGTGGGGTTTCGCCTCTATGGACATAATCGCAAACGGTACAACGCCACAGTCTCATCGCGTACACCTCTGTAAATAGTTATTGTTCTGTTTTTCGCCATGGAGCCTCGGAATCCTTTCCTCTTGCCAAAGGTGCCCAGCGCATTGGGGGTCCCTGCCAACACAGAGAGCCTCGGGCAAGCGGGTAACAGAGCGCCGATGGATGCCTCTGGCATTATTGGAGGAATAAGGGGTTAATTGGTGAAACTGCTATATATAGAATTTCTATTTCCAGGGAGGCAAATCGGGTGACGTCCACTATTCTCGAGGACCTCAGGAGAGTTCTAGAGGGACTGAAAAGGCTAGACCCCGCGACGGCTGCTCCTGAGCTCAATGACCACATGACGGAGTTGCTAGAAGCCTGGGAGCAGTTTAAGGCCCGCAGCTCCAGGCGAAGGGAGCTAGTCCACAAGTTCCAGGAGATACTGGCCAACACCTCCGACGAAGCCTTCGATGCCCTACGCTATTTCGACATCCCCCTCCAGCGTAGCGACCTTGAACTCGAGCCGGCCAGCCTTGACGATGACGAGCTTGAGAGGGCGGTGAACTGCCTGACTGAGCTGTCAGACCTGGCCACGAGGGCCTCCAAGCTTCTCAGAGAAAAGGGCAAATCGCTGCGCGAAGACCAGAGACGCCTGGAGGCTCTTGCTGAGTACGGGCCGCAGATTCAGGCTCAAGTGGAGAGCCTTCTCTCGCTCAAGGATAGTACAGAGAGACGGGATGCCCCAGAGGGCCCCCAGGAGAAGCATGCTCCCACAGAGCCCGCTCAAGAAGCTCCACCTGTTCCGAAGGCGACTCAGGAGGACTCGCCAGAACCCCCGACTGAGGATATCCCACAGAAGGAACCAGTCCGGTCCAAGCCCGCGAGGAAAGCTCCAACAAAGAAGAGGCCAGACAAGGTGGTTCCCAAGCAGGACGCCCCGCCGGACCCCATGGTCCAGGCGGCCTGGTCTTGGCTCGGCAAAGGGGAATTCGGCAAGGCCTATTGGGCCGCCCGGAGCATCCTCGAGGGGTGTGACGTGGGACGGGAAGCCGGTGGGGTAGTGCCCCCGTGGCTTTGCCTGTCCGCCCTCCTCTCCCTCCACGGCGATTGGTACAAGGCGGGCTCTTCGGACCGGGTAAGGGCAATAATATCCGAGTACCCTAATCCCATGTCCGAGAGGCCGACGGGAGTTGACGCAGGAGACTGGGCCCGCATGGTAGCCGCCACAGCCTTCAGGCCCACCCTCACCCTGCCGGAGGCGGGTGCCCTCCAGTGGCTTCAAGACGTATCTGGGGCTATCTTGAAGACCGACGGGCCGATGCGGGACATGTATCAGGCGGTGTACGATCTCGGGACCAAGGGTATACACCTCGACCTCCGGGTCTTGACCGACAGTGAGCGTACCGGTGATGCCGAGAAGCACTTGAAGCGCTGCATTGAGGAACTGGAGGCCTGGCAGCGAGAACAACAGAGTGCCCGAACCATATACTCCGGCGCCACCAGCGTCCTGAAGTACCTGTCGGGACCTTCCAGTGAGATCGGCTCACTGGTGAAGGACATAATCAACAGCAAATCCCCTTCCCAGGAGCTAATTGACCGGGTTCATGAGTGTATCTCAAGACAACTCCTCTCCAGGAAGAAGATCGACGAAACTATTCACCAAGCCATGTCTCACACGGCCCGAAGGGGTCAGCGATCGCCCAGGATAGTGGGTACGGCCCTGGAGCAGGTGATAAGGCCCCTCGAGAGGCTCCGGGACCTGTTGGAGGAGTGGGCCAGCACGGCGAGCGTCATCCTGTTGGGAACCCGCGATGGGGACTGGAGGGTGGAGCAGGTCAAGTCCTTCCGGGACCGTTTCCTGGAGGCCTGGAGCAGAGCCCAAGAACTGCGAGACAGGGGACCGGATGACGAGAATCCGGTTGCGAGGGCCATCAGGAAGGCTTCCCATCTATTGGTCGGTACGATTGCAGCAGATCTCGAAGGTAGAGGAAAGACGCAGTCAAGACACGAACCAGGCTGGCTCTACGCGGTTCGTAAGCCCTTGCTCCTGGTTCCGAACCCGCCCCTGGACGATGAGGGAAAGGCCCTCATCGATGAGAGGTTCGCAACCAGAGAACCGGTCTTAGAGTACTTCGACGAGTACGACTTCAGGGCCGCCTTCCGACGCCACCTCGACAACCAGGACTTCTTGGCCGCTGAGTGTACCCTAGAGGTGTTGGAGACCGAGGGCTACCCGGGAACCGGTGACCTTAGGCAGGACTATGACCGAGAGTATCGTCAGGCCCGCGAGAACCTGGAATGGTACGTCGGGAGAGTACGGAACCAGATCGAGCAGGGTACGATAGACCACGTGCTCACCGATGGCGAGAGGACAGAGTTCGTCGCTCAGCTGGAGGCGATCGCTAACAACTCCAGCAGGCGAACGGGACAGCTCAAGGCTAGGCTTGACGAAATCAACCAGCGGATAGAAGAGCTGCGGGTTGTGCGTCGTCAATCCTTAGAGAGGCGGATAGACGAGCTGGTAGAGGACGTGTCCGACGACGAGAGTGACCTATCGAAGGCGGTGCTCAAGAACATCGAGGAGGCCCGGAAGGCCCTCGAGAACAACGACCTTCCCGTAGCCGACGAGTACCTCACCTATGCAGAAGACATACTGGCGAGCGGTGAAATCATGCCCCAGGGTGACCAAGATTCGCAACACGAAGCGCACCTAGAGGATTTCCTCACGGTACTCGACACCCTGTCGAGCGCTCTCGAGGAGGGCTCCAAGAAGGTCCTGAACAAGCTCTCAAAGGGGAAATCCGTGGCTGGCATTAACATGAAACCAGTCCGGGGCGCCCAGCATGACGAGATTCGCAAAGGCCTTGGAGCCTTCTTAAGCCTGAAGGGGTCCAGCCGCCCCACTGGGAAGCTAGCAGAGCGGTACCTGACCGACCTTCTGGAGTACATGGGGTTCATCAGCCCCTCTGTGACCACCGTTGAGGTCGACAGCAACTCCGCCCATTACAAGGCCAAGATGCAGGGACCTTCTCCGCTGCCGGAGTTCGGCTCTCTCAGGAACGGCCACTACGACATCGTTATGATCTATGGCAGGCCCAGCATCAAGACCCTCGCACAGACCCTGGAGAAACACGGCGTCACCGGCAACTGCCCGATAATCCTCTACATGGGGCGCCTCACACGCCGGCAACGTGAGGAGTGGGGCAGTCACTGCAAAGACGTCGGCCTGACCGCCCTAATGGTGGATGAGGTCATTCTCTTCTTCGCTGCCTCCCAGCGCGAAAACCGGCTCCCGGCCATCGTCACCTGCGGGATATCCTGGGGGTACTCTAACCCCTACAAGTCCTTCGGGATGATTCCCCCCGAGATGTTCAAGGGGCGCGCCCGGATGAAGTCCAGGCTGGTCGATCCGAAGGGCGAGACGGTGATATATGGTGGTCGGCAGCTGGGCAAATCGGTCCTCCTCAGGATGACCCAGAGGCAATTTCACGACCCGTCACAGAACCGATACGTGATCTACGAGGACATCAAGTCCATCGGCGACCCCAGCACCGTTGAGTCCGACCCTTCCCTGGTCTGGGAGAGGATTCGGGACGCCCTGGTCGCTCAGAAGCTGTTGAGACCGAGCGTCTCCTCCCAACGGGAGACCCTTCAGCGCGCCATCACCAAGCTGTTCAGGCAGACCCCGGATCTGAGGGTCATCATGCTCCTCGACGAAGCAGATAAGTTCCTGGAGGCTGATTCCAACAGGGGCTTCGAGGATCTCACGGGGCTGCGCAGGGTCATGGATGATACGGACCTGAGGTTCAAAGTGGTCCTCAGCGGGCTCCACAACGTACAGAGGTATTCAAGGGTCGCCAACCATCCCTTCGCCCAATATGGTGAACCGCTGGTTATCGGCCCGCTGGAGCCAGCGGCTGCGCGGGCACTGGTTATGGATCCGCTGCGGTCCCTGGGTTTCAAGTTCGAACGCGCGGAGGGGCTGGACCCAGTCCTCAGGATCCTGTGTTACACCAATTACCTGCCCGCCCTGATACAGGAGTTCTGCTCAGAGCTGGTGGATCTGGTTCGGGAGCGTACGGACACCCCTCCGTACGTGGTGACCATGGAGGACGTCGAAGCAGTATACAGGCGAGAGAGATTCCGCCAGTTCATGCGCGAGAGGTTCGAGTGGACGGTTGACCTCCTCGATAACAGACATGCCGTGATTGTCTACGCCATGGTGGTCGCCCAGGTCAGCGACAGGGATGGTTACCGGAAGGAATTCTCCCTTTCGGAGGTACAAGAGATCGCCGAAGCCCTGTGGACGGAGGGCTTCTCTGGCACGGGAACCGAGGAAGTCAAGGCGCTGCTCGAGGACCTCATTGGGTTGGGAGTCTTGATCAAGAAACCATCCTCTGGCACCTACAGGCTCCGGAACGGAAACGTCGTCCGGGTCCTCGGTTCCGAGCAGGAAATCTGGGAGAGGCTGGAGCAGATCGAGTCCAAGCAGGCGCCGATGTCCTTCAATCCGGCCAGCTGTCGCCTCCTGATGGAGAAGACATACCCCAGCTCCCTTACGGTCGAGCAGGTCGGCCTCCTGACGAGGGCGAGGTCCGGCGTGTGTCTGGTCTTCGGCAGCGAAGCTCTGGGGCTCAGCCAGGTGAAGAAGACCCTAGAGATGTACACCTCCAGGCGAACTCCCCGGGCCGATACGGCGGTTAGACTGCAGGACCTGCCAGTGGAACGCATGTCCACGGAGAGCATCAGGAACTACCTCTCCTCCCTGCGAAAGCGCGGCCCCACTATCGTCATCGTGCCGGCCGACCGGCTGTTCACTATCAACGAGGACCTGTCGGAAATCATCGGTAACATCGCGGCTCAGCTGGCTCGGTTCAGGCGCCGCGACCGTTGGGTACGGGTCGTCGTGCTCTTCAATGGCCCCGACACGGTACGCTGGTTGAGGCTTCCCGAGAAGAGCCGCAATCAAGCCGAGGGCGCCTCAGACGCCATAGTGACCCTTAAGAGGTGCAACGAAGAGGGGCTGAGGGATTACCTGGGCTCCATGGAAGTAGTCAACACACCACCCGCGGTGAAGGCCGTCATGAAACACACGGGAGGTTGGCCGTGGCTGTTACGTATCTTCGGAGGTCTGGCTAAGAGGCCGCACGACCGCGGAAGGCTCAGGAGCGCACGAGAACTGGCCGAGGACGCTCTCGGTCTGGTTGCTACCGACCCCAAGAGGCGCGAGACCTTCATCTCCGCAACTGACGTTAACAACATTCCTCACGGTGAACTGATCACCCTTGCCGTTCGCAAGCACGAGAAGGTAGGCCAAAGCGAGATGTTGGTCGCCCTAGAGACGCTTACCCCCGAGGAGACCTACGATGGGGCGGAGGTCGACGCTGCCACCGAAGCCCTGCGCAGGCTCGGGATCCTAGACCTCCGCGATGGCGCTCTAGTGGTCGAGCCCGTCCTCGCTGAGATGATGTTCGGGAAATGAGCCAGCTCATCGACAGCGTCCTCCGAAGCCTACCGACCTTCTCGCACCGCTGCTCAGAGGTCGTAGACCAACTGGCGCGCGGCAGAAGCGTCCTCTGGTTGTTCCCAAAGGGCGCCCCCAGGGAGATGGCGGTGGATGTCGTGCTCCGTGAATGTCAAAAACGCGGCCTGGACCATAGAGCCGTCACCGTCAGCGGGGCAGAGCCGCCTCTGATCGAGCTCTGGCGGTCCGTGCACGGAAGAGCGCCGCGACAGGTGCCGGATCTACGTCAGTTGGTTGCTCATAATGACACGGCTAGACTGTACGTGCTGCAGGGCTTGCAGGACCTGGATTCGGTAACGCAGGCAAAGTGGCTGGACCTTCTCGTCAGCTGGTCCAGGGCCGTTCAGCAAGCATCCTCCTTTGAACCTCCCGATTATCTTCCCAGGGTGTTGCTGGTTCCCCTCGAGGGCTCGGCTCCAGTTGAAGAGCGCTCCGATACCTACCTGGTGACGATGAGGTTTTGGGGGTGGGCCACACTGAGTGAAACCCGATTGATAGCCAGGGTCGTGGCTGAGGAAGTGGGGCTGACCTATGAACGTGCCCTGTGGCTCGAGTGCGTGAGCTCTGAATTGGCAGTGGGCGACCCAGGACTGCTCAGGGAACTGGCGCTTGAATGTAGAAGGGTGCAAGCAGTAGAGGATCACGTTCCCACGTTAAGAGAGATAGGCTCAGGACGGGGGTGGGACAGCCAACTCCTCTCACAGCTCCGTGCCCACAGGTTCAGCATTCCCGTCCATTCGGGCAACAGCCATCATCTCTCCAAGACAGAAGCGGAACTCTGGCATAAAGGCCTCCTCTGTTGGACTCCCGAGCGCGGCGCTGAGATCCACTCCGCTGCCCTGGCCATCCTCGGGCTCGAGCCGGAGATCCGACACAGGGCTTGGCGGGGCCAGGTGGGGTTCTTCCTCCCCCTCCTGGACACCTTACGCCTGCGGCTGTGCGCCCACGTAGCCCACGGGCCCACGGTTGACTTCTCAATGGAGTTCAAGGAGCTCGCCAGCAGCCTCTCCCAGGCCATGCCTGAAGGGAACCGAGTGTACTCCAGCATCTTAACCCTCAAGCGTTGCCGGGATGCACTGGCACATGCCGCTCCCCTGCGGGTAACTGAGTTCGAGGACGCGATACGTGCCGTGCGTCATATCTACGCGGATATCGACTTCAGCTCAGGGGCCTTCGCAGTGTAAACGTCCGGCCATTATCACCCCTTGAGCGAAGTTGTGCCTTCACCCAGCTCTCCACCAGAGACTAGCAGGACGCACCAGGAAGAGGGCAGTGACCAGCGAAAGCATATTGAGGGAGACCACGGGTTCAGTGCCAGCGCTCTTCGGGATCTCAGGGCCAAGAGCTTCGTCCCGTACCCGTCCGGACACTGAGCCCGTTAGGGGCCCCCCAGCCACCCGGTGAGTCGAAGGGCGGCCAAGGTCGAACTTAGTGGAGAGCCCGGGCGCTTCCAGCATCCCCGATAGGTGCGAAAACGTCACAGGGGAACAGCCGAGTTCCTTCTGTGTTGTGACGCCGCCCTGCTCCTAACTAGCACAGAGGGCCAAAGGGAAAACAGGCCAAGAGCTCTAGGAGGGAAAGACATGAGCACAATCCTCGAGGATACACCGCTACTGGTCGTGGACCTCGACCGCCTGGAGGAGAACATCAGGGATATGGCGGACTTCGCCTCTCGACGCTCTCTGGACCTCCGCCCCCACATCAAGACCCACAAGACGCCGGCCATCGCCAGGCGGCAGCTTGAGGCCGGGGCGGCCGGGATCACCGTCGCCAAGCTGGGCGAGGCCGAGGTGATGGCCGACCACGGCATCGAGAACATACTGGTCGCCTACCCCCTGGTCGGGGAGGTCAAGGTAAACAGGCTGCTGCGGCTCGCGGAGAGGGCTCGGGTCTCCACCGTGGTCGATAACCTGGAGGCGGCGACCGTTCTATCCGAGAGGTTCCTCGCCGCCGGCAGGCGGCTCGATGTGCTCATAGAGATCGACTCGGGGCTTCACCGCTGCGGCGTCGAGCCCGGCCGGGATACCCTTGACTTCGCTGAGCACATCCTTCAGCTCGAGGGGCTGCGGCTGGTCGGCATCCTCACCCACGCCGGACACGCCTACGCCTCCCGGACTCCGGCGGAGGTGGCAGAGATCGGCCGGCGGGAGGGAGAGGTGATGGTCGAGACGGCCGCGTTGATGCGTAAGGCCGGCCTGGAGGTGGACATCGTGAGCGTTGGGTCGACGCCGACGGTAAAATATGCGGGGTGCGTCGAAGGCGTCACCGAGGTCAGACCCGGGAACTACGTCTTTTACGACGCCATACAGGTCGCCCTGGGGGTAGTCGAACCGGAGAGGTGCGCCCTCCGGGTACGGGCCAGGGTCGTCAGCGCCGTCCGGCCCGGCAGGGTCATTATAGACGCCGGCAGCAAGGCCCTTGGCCTGGACACCGGTGGCCACGGCACAGATCTCTTAAGGGGACATGGGATGGTGGTGGGCCACCCCGACGTAGTCATCAGCCGCCTCTCCGAAGAGCACGGCTTCCTGGACTTCAACTCCAGCCCAAGGCCCTTAGAGGTGGGGGACATCATCGAGATAATACCGAACCACGCCTGCTCGGTAGTGAACAACTTCCGTCAGATGCTCGGCCTGCGCAAGGGCGTGGTGGAGGCCACCTTCGATATCGCCGCCCAGGGCATGCTGAGGTAGACCAGCCCGGGCGCCCTGGGGAGTGAGCTCCTCCTTTGGGCATGGGTTTTCCGGTAATCCCTAGGTGCTCCTCTGAGCGAAGCTCTGACTGTCTGGGGTATGGCACCTAGTGGGCGAAGGCATTGACCCCTGAATCCTGCGGTTTCGGCATGGTCGCCCGCTCAGCCTCTTCAGTCCCACCGGAAGGTCTTAGCCGACACCACGACCCCCACGATTAGCATCCCGAGCAGCACAGCCACCTTGAGGAGGTGTTCACTCCACGGCTCGCCAAACCACAGCCCTTGAAGCAACTGCACCACGTAGGTCAGTGGCAGGGCACGCCCCACCCTCTGCACGCCCTCAGAGAGCGTCTGCCAGGGAATAGTAGCCCCGCTGAAGAATATCATGGGGAAGAAAAGCACCATGCCGACGATGTTCGCGGTGCGACCCGTCGGGGCTAGGCTGGCCACCACGAATCCCAGGGCGAAGAAGCTCAGAGTGCCCAGTGTGAAGGCTAGAAAGACGTAGAGGACATTACCGTCAAAACGCATGTCGTAGACCAACTTGCCAGCCGCCACCAGTAGCAGTGCGCCCACCAAGGTAATCCCGAAATACATCACCAACCAGGCTGTTATGATGGTATGCGGACGGACAGGTGTTGTTCGGAGCCGCCGCAAGACCCGCTTCTCCCGGTCTGTAGCCACCGAGATGGGGATGCTCATGAGACCGGTGGTGGCGATGATAATCCCCATATAGGCCGGGACTGACATATCCACCGTGCCACGTCCGCCGAATATGTCCAGGGGCTCATTGCCGTAGATACTACCGAAGACGAACAACATAAGCACCGGGAAGATCAGAGTAAAGAAGAAGGCCTCTGGCTCCCTGAAGAAGAGTTTTAGTTTGACCCATATCAGCTTTCCCAGGCCACGCACGATCGTCCCCCCTCGCTAATCTCGCATCTCGCGCCCGGTCAGGGCCAGGTAAACATCGTCCAGTGTTGGCCGCTCGGTGCGCAGGTCACGGAAGCGGATGCCTCTCTCCGTAAGCAGATTTATCACTTGTCCCACCAGCGCCTCACCCTGACCGTAAAGGGTCACCCGTTCACCGCTCTGCTCCACCCGGCTCACCCCGTTAAGCGTCTGCAACAGTTCCAGTGAAAAAGTGCCCTCCACCGAGAACACCACCCGGCTGTCCACGCCAAGGCCCTGGATCAGGTTCTCTGGAGTATCCAGGGCGATGATGCGTCCGCGGTCTATGATCGCCACCCTGTCACATAACCGTTCTGCCTCTTCCATGTAATGAGTAGTGAGGAAGACGGTCTTGCCCCGGTCGCGTATGCCACGGACTAAGTCCCACATCGCCCGGCGGGCCTGTGGATCAAGGCCAGTGGTCAGCTCATCCAGGAAGACCAACTCCGGGTCACCGAGCAGCGCCAAGGCGATAGACAGGCGTTGCTTCTCCCCGCCCGACAACTTGGCGAAGCTAGCGTTATATTTATCAACCAAACCCAGCTGTTCCAGCAGGGGCCGCCAGTCATCCGAAGGCCGATAGAAGGAGGCATAGAGGTCGAGCGCCTCCCACACCTTGATGCGGTCCGGCAGGGCGGATTCCTGGAGCTGCATGCCGATGCGTTCTCGGAGCGCGTAGCCCTTCGCCTGAGGGTCCAGGCCCAACACGAGGATGCGCCCCGCATCTGGACGGCGCAAACCTCCAATACACTCGATGGTGGTGGTTTTCCCGGCACCGTTTGGCCCCACCATGCCGAAGATCTCCCCTTCCTGCACCTCGAAGGAGACCTCGTCCACCGCCACCACAGCCCCATAGACCTTTCGTAGCTGTTCTACCTGAACAACGGCCACGGTGCCACCTCCATGGGTAATCTCAATCAATCCCCAGCACAATACCGTGCGACTTGCGGGTAAGACGGTCGGGTTGCGGGAAACAGGCGACTCCAGAGCAAGCCGAGGGCCTCTTTGCTGAATAGGGGGAGAAGAACGGTCCTGTAGGAGTTTACGACGGGCTTCGTCCTAACCCTATCCTCGACAAGTGCCGCGTAAGTCCCGGATTACCGGAAGCCGCTTTAGCCATATCCGGCTCGTAATCCCCTTAGCATGTTCGGGCCTCGGAAGTAGGCCCGGGACGACCTCTTGGACTGTCCTCGGGGTCCTGGACGGGTTAACGAAGAGACGGCATACCGCACCCCGAGCGCCTGGACGTGAACAGTAGGGGCCTCGATGGTACTCCAGCACCTTGCAGGTTAACTTCGGGCCCGGGACCAGGTGCTTCTCCCTACGGATATCCGTGGCGGGCTCAGGCAACCACCAGAGAGTAACGACCCATAAGCTCCGCCAGCAGCTTAGCGTCTATGTTTCCCCCCGAGATCACCACGGCGACCTTACGGTCCCTGAACAGAGCCGGGTTCTCGATTATGTAAGCCACGCCGGCGGCCCCGGAGGGCTCCGCCACCACCTTCTCCTGAGAGATCAGCTCCACAACCGCCCTCCCGATGGCCTCCTCGCTGGCCAGCAGCACGTCGTCTATACACCTCTCCGCGCAGCTGAAGGGGAGCTCCACCACGCCACCCACCAGCCCCTCGCACATAGAGGGCTCGCTGGGGTACTGTTCGTAGCAGATCCCATCGCGTAGGGAGGCGAGCATAGCGGGACAGGCCTCGGTCTGCACACCGAGCACCTCGACCTCAGGGCTCTTCCCCTTGGCCGCCAGGCTGATGCCCGTTATCAGGCCGCCGCCCCCCACGGGGACGAGGATGGTATCGACCTCGGGCAGGTCTTCGACTATCTCCAGGCCTATGCTGCCGTAGCCGGCGACAGCATCCTCGTCACCTGACGAGTCCAGCCACACCCTGGGCGAGTGCCGGGAGGTCTCCTTCGCGGCAGCGTAGGCCTCGTTGTAGTCCCTACCCACGAGTTTAGGTTTAGCCCCGTAGCGTACTATCCTCTCGATTTTCGAGGGCGGGGTAGCCTCGGGCACGTACACCTCCACGTCTACGCCCCACATCTTCCTGACGTAGCCCGCGGCGATGCCGAAGTTCCCGGATGATACTACCATGATCCCCCGTTCCCTCTCCTCGGGCGTCATGGTCAGCACCCTGTTGAGCATCCCCCGGATCTTGAAGGCGTTGAGCTTCTGCTGGCACTCGAGCTTGAGGTACACCTCCCCGCCGGTGAGATCGGAGAGAAACAGCGAGTGCACCAGGGGAGTACGATACACGTGAGGGGATATTCGGTCCCGGGCTGCGACGATAGCCTCGAGGGTAATCATCCCCCTCTCCACCTCCTCAATGGATCACGGGGCCGCCCGGCTCTCTCTCAAGCCAGTCGGGAAGGGATCCCTTGTTCCTCTGGTAGTCCCCGCAGCGCGCCCCTAAGGGTCGTGAGGCACGACTTTGTCCGAAAAGAGTTGAACAACAGAACTTGCTAACCTTATTCCACATATCCCCTCTAACACCTCTTTATCCTCCCTAGTGCCCGATACCTCCGCCCACGAAGAGGCCTCGACAGCGACTGGCCTCTACTCAAACACCAGAAGGGCCTCGCGAGGCCCTTCCATCCCACCTATTCTCCGAGGAGCTCCTTCCGAGGACGCAGATAGCACACCGTCCCCCACGCTATGCCCAACGCGAGCAGAGGGCGACGTGCCTCCCGCGTACGAGGAGCACCGCTTTGCTGTAAAACTGGCCTTGGCTCCCTTTCATGCTCCTAGGACCGCGAAACACGCTGATACCAGAGAGGCTTGATGTCGTCCGACAGCCAGGTCTTGTAATAGACCTTTCCGGATGCGTCGCGGTAAAGCCTAATCAACCCTAGGAAGCTGAAGATCCTCCTGAGGTAGGGCATCGTCCGATCCCCCCGCCAAGAAGCCCCCTGCAGATGGCCATATTCTGGCACATACTTTTTCAGTATTCTACCAACAACCGGAAATCATAATTTGTCACAAAGGGTCGAGAGATCCTGACCTCGTCGGGGAACCCTTGGGCCCTTGCTGTTGGCTCAGCTGCCATCGGACGCGCAGCTTAGAGCGGTTCCTATCTAGACGGCCTCTGACAGTCGACACGGACAATCACGTGGTACAATGAAATTGACGAGAGGTGATCGGCCCATGCGCTCCCTCGACCTGCTGCTTGAGGCCTGGAAACTGGGTCAGAACTCCAGGAAGTCGCGGCGGGAGATCCTCGAGATGCGGGAGAAGATGTTCCGGGACCTCCTCCGTCACGCCTACAACCACTCCAGATTCTACCGCGACTACTATCAAAGCCACGGCATCCGGGCAGACGACCTCGAGGACATCCCCATCCACGAGCTCCCCCCGATAGACAAGGGGATCTTCATCGAGAACTTCGACGACCTCACCACGCGGGAGGAGCTTAACCGGCGGGACATCGCGAGGTTCCTGGCCCGGGGGCAGGACCGGGAGGAGAAGTATCTTGGGCGGTACACCCTCGTCCACTCCTCGGGCAGCACCGGCCCCCCCACCTATTTCGTCTACGACCCCGTGGCCTGGCGCACGGTCCTGGCCGCCGCCTTCCGGGCCTGCAAGGGCGAGGTGACCATGCCTCAGGTTATCGCCGCCGCGCTCGGCCGGATCAGGGTCATGTACGTCGCCGCCACCGAGGGGAGGTTCGGCGGGGCGATGGCCGCGGGCGCGGGCATCCGTGGCTTCGGGTTCCGGCCGCTGCTCCTGAACATCAACTCGCCCCTCGAACAGTGGGCCGAGAGGGTCCGGGCCTTCGGGCCCAACGTGATCATCGGCTACCCCTCGGGGTTGAAGATCCTCTGCGACCTGGTGAAGGGCGACAAGGTGCGCCTGGAGGCCTTTCGGGTGATCACCGGCGGCGAGCCCCTCACCCGGCCCGTGAGGGAATACATCGAATCGACCTTGGGGACCGAGGTCTTCGACCTCTACGCCGCCAGCGAGTCCCTGGTCATCGGCCTTGGACGCAGGCGGTACGGGGGCATGTACCTCTTCGACGACATCAACTACGTGGAGTTCGACGAAGGGTACACCTACCTCACCCCCCTGTATAACTACTCCCAGCCGCTCATCAGGTATCGGCTGACCGACAAACTGGAGGGCAAGGCGCGGGGCGACCATGAGCCCCTCCCCTACACCAAGATCGAGAGGGTCGTCGGCCGCGACGAGGAGATGATGTGGTTCATCAACGCCAAGGGAGGCCGGGATTTCCTCCACCCCCTGGTCATCGACGAGCTCGAGGTGGAGGGTATGGCGAAGCACCAGTTCGTGCAGCGCTCCGAGCACAGCTTCGAGATCCGGGTCCTGCTGCAGCCCGGGGCCGACCTCGCTTACGTAGAGCGGGAGTTGAGACGGCAGATGGATAAGATCCTGGCCGAGAAGGAGCTCTCCAACCTGCGCTACGAGGTCCGGCCGGTGGATGACATCCCGATAGACCCGTCCACTGGTAAGAGCAAGATGGTCGTCAGGCGGACTCAGGGACCGGCCCCTAACGCCCCTTAGTCTGTGTAGCGGGACGACATATTGCCTGGGTAATAGACAATATCTGGCAAAGAGGCGCTTTGGGGATGTACTGGGGCGCGGTCGCCTTGCCGCTGGCGGCCCCCTGGAGTACAATAGGGGGCGCGGGCAGGCGGCCCAGCGAAGGAAGGGGGTGATTTCCCTGGAAAAGCTGTCCCGCGAGTTTTACGCCCGTGACGCCGTCACGGTGGCCCGGGAGCTCCTCGGGAAGCTCCTGGTGCACGACGCCCTGGAGGGGAGGACCTCCGGGTACATCGTCGAGGCCGAGGCCTACGTGGGCCCCCTGGACCGGGCCGCCCACTCCTACGGGGGCAAGATGACCAGGAGGAACCGGGCCATGTTCGGCCCGCCCGGCCACGCGTACATCTACCTCATCTACGGCATGTACGACTGCTTCAACGTGGTCACCGCGGAGGAGGGAAGCCCCCAGGCCGTCCTCATCCGGGCCCTTGAGCCCTTCGAGGGGCTCGAGCTCATGAGGAGGAGGCGCGGCACCCACGACCCGAGGAAGCTCACCAGCGGGCCGGGCCGGCTGACGCAGGCCATGGGGATCACCCGGGAGCTCTACGGCGTAGATCTCCTGGGGGACAGGCTGTATCTCACGGCCGGGAGAGAGGTCTCAGCAACAGAGGTGCTCGCCACGCCGAGGATAAACGTGGACTACGCCGGCGAGTGGAAGGACAGGCCCTGGCGATTCGTGGTGAGGGACAGCCGGTATCTATCCGCCTAGCAGGACTTCTGTCCCCACTTAGCGAATTAATTCACAAAGCGACCGAAGGGAAGTCAGATCATGAGCCTTGGTGAGAAAATAAAAGCTCTGCGCCAGCAGAGGGACATGACGGTGGAGGAACTGGCCGAGAAGCTCGACGTGCCGGCGAGCTGCCTCTACGAGGTGGAGAGGGACGCCAGGACCCTCGGGAGCGCCACCCTCAGGAAGCTCGCCAGGATCCTCGACGCGCCGGAGGACTACTTCTCCCCCTACGACCTCGAGGAGCCGGAGCTCGACGCGGAACGCGAGGCCGTGGAGTACATCTCGAGCTCGGTCGGGGACAAGATCCGCCAGCTCCGCGAGGAGAGGGGCCTGACCCTGGTCGAGTTCGGCAAAAAGGCCCGCATCTCCTTTACGCACATCAGCGAGATCGAGCGGGGCAATACCTGCCCGTCCATCCGGACCTTGGAGAAGCTGGCCGGGGCCCTGGGCATACCCGTGACCTACCTCCTGATGGGGGACAACTGCACCACCCTGGGAGAGAGGCTCAAGCGGCTCAGGGAGACCCACGGCATCACCCAATCGGACCTCGCCTCCAGGATCGGCATCTCCCACAGCCTCATAGCTCAAATCGAAGGGGGCAAGACCCAGCCCTCCCTCAACACCCTGGAGAAGCTGGCGAGGGTTCTCGGGGTCTCTCCCGCCTACTTCCTCATAAACCAGGACCGGCCCGAGAACAACCGCCCTGAGCCGCTGCTCAAGGGGAAGCTGCGGGAGCTCTTCAAGCTCCTCAAGGGGGCCCCCGAAGCTGAGATTGAGATGGTCATAGACCTCCTTCACCTCCTGCGCCGGTGGAGAAGCGCCGGGGAGAGCCTCCGGATGGACCCCTTGGTGGCCGAGGTGGTGAACTGGGTGGAGGGCCTCTCGCCTGAGGAGAAGCAGTCGGTTATAGATTACGCCAGATTCATCGCCAACAAGCGTCCTTAACCTCCTTAACGAGAGAAGGTGTGGCCGTGCGCCGCAGTTACTTCTCGGATAGGAACCCGAACTTCTCGACCATCCGGCTCCGGGTGCCCCTCGGTATCATCTATCCCGAGCAGCTGGACACGTTAAAGGGCGTGGCCCAGAGGTACGGCAGGGACAGAATACACCTCACCGTGCGGAAGACCGTGGAGATACCGGGCATCTCCACCTCGGACGTGCCCGCGGCCCTGGAGGAGCTCGCCCGGGCCGGCTGGTACTCGAGCTCCTTCGGAAACAACCTCAGGAACGTGGTGGCCTGTCCCGGCCTGTACAGCTGTCCCAACGCCCTGGTGGACACCGCCGCCCTGGGCCTCGAGCTGGACAGCGCCTTCGCGGACTGCGACGATTTCCCCGCCAAGGTGAAGATAGCCATCGCCGGCTGCCCCAACGCCTGCAGCCACCCCCTCATCAACGACATCGGGGTGGTGGGCGTCTCGCGGGTCGAGATCGACCACGAGCGGTGTACCGGCTGCGGCTCCTGCAAGCAGGCCTGTCGGGAGGACGCCATCGAGCTCCGAGCCGATAAGGCATACATTAACTACGACCGCTGTATCGACTGCGGGGACTGCGCCCGGGAGTGCGGAGAGGACTCGGCCATCAACCAGAAGGTGGGTTATAGGATATACATCGGGGGGAAGATGGGCAGGCATCCTCGCTTCGCCGAGCCCATCGCCGACCTCCTCACCCAGGCCCAGGCCCTCAGGCTCATAGAGTCCCTCCTCCTCCTTCTCTGCGCACAGGGTAAGCCCGACGAACGCCTGGCGAACCTCGTGGACCGCCTGACCCTTGAGGGGATTAAGAAGCAGCTTGGCCTTTGACGCTCCTCGAGAGCACGACGGCCACGGGAAGCCCCCACAGGGCCTCTCCCTCCACGCTCACGATCTGAAAGCCGGCCTCCTCCAGAGCCGCCTCGACGTAGATGGGCCGGCAGTCGAAGTAGGCGGGGAACGCACGATGGGCCCGCTCGTAGAGCCGCATCATCAGCCCCGGCCTCTCCCGCTGCGAGAGCGCGACCACCACCAGCCGTCCGCCGCTCTTCAGGACCCGCCGACACTCCGCCAGCACCCGCGGGATCTCCGGGGTATCGAAGAGCTCCAGGGTAAAGCTCATAAAGGCCGCGTCGAAGAGCTCTGCCGGGAAGGGGAGCGCCTCGCCGTCGCCGCACAGAAGCTCCACCCTCTCAGAGAGCCCAGCCGACCTCACTCGCGACGAGGCGACACGGCACATCCCCGGGGAGAGGTCGACGCCGAAGACCCTCCCCGACGGACCCACCGACCGGGCCAGGGCCACCAGTCCGTGGCCGGTGCCGAAGCCGACCTCCAGTACGACCTCGCCCGGCCTCGCGCCGAGCCTCCTAAGGCCCCGGTCCCTGGCCCTCCTCTCCCCGGGGCCGGCGATGAGATCGTACCACCGGCTCAACCGGTCGTATACATACCTCGCCTGCTCCTTAGGCCGCCTGACCCTGCTGATGGCCTTGGGCATAACCCACCCCTCTCAGCTCCCCTCGGAGGCGCGAAGGCGTCCCTCTTCGGCGGACGGGCACTCCGTCGCCAGGATACAGAGGTCGCACCGCGGACTCCTGGCCTTGCAGACCTCCCGGCCGTGCCTTATGAGGTTCACGTGGAGGTCTCGCGCCGCACCCGGGGGCAAGAGCTCCCCCACCGTCCTCTGCACCTTCTCGGGCGTGTCCCTGTCGTCCGCCAGGCCCAGTCGCCTGACCACCCTGTGGACGTGGGTGTCCACGGGGAAGACGTCCCTGCCCAGGCCGAAGAGCAGGACCACCGCCGCGGTCTTGGGGCCGACCCCTCTGAAGCTGCACAGGTAGTCCATGGCCTCCTGGTCCGAGAGGCCCTCGAGAAAGGAGAGGTCGATGCTCCCCCGGTCCTCCTTGATCTGGCG
>DFND01000041.1:9141-38969 GCA_002375895.1 Firmicutes bacterium UBA3576 | reverse complement strand
CGGGGCGGTATCGACGCGAGCTCCCTTTGGGCGGCCTGAGGCCCCGCTGCCGCCGCGGAGCCAAGCGGACGCCTAGTTGAGGGCATCCCGGGCCAATAGGCTGAAGGTAGTGAGTTTGCCGCCCGCCACCGTGACCATGCCGTCTTCCGCCCAGACAACGTGATCCCTCGGTTCACGGGAGGGGTCCCTGCGGCCGGTCCCCACTACCGGGCGTACACCAGAAAAGGTGGACATCACGTCCTCGGCCGTCAGCTCCAGGGAGGGAAAGGCCTTACCTATCCCCTCTAGCAAGTACTCGCCCTCAGACTGGCTCATCCGGGGCTCGCGGTCCAGCGGTTGGTCATGGTCCACATCCGTCGTTCCCACCAGGGTCACCTGCTCCCAGGGAAAGGCGTATACCAGCCGCCCGTCTCTGGGATGAGAGAAGCCCACGGCCTGAAACAGGGGGAAACGCCAGCGGGGAAAGACCAGGTGGCTGCCCCGCAGCCTCCTGAGCCGCGGCGGCGCGCCCGTCCAAGAGCGGACGCGGTCGGTCCACGCCCCGGCGGCGTTAATGACGACCTGGGCCTCGACCTCCATGGTGCGGCCGGTAACCACATCTCGCACCGCGACGCCGCACACCCGGCCCCTCCTGTCTCTGAGGAGCGCCTCCACCCGGGCGTAGTTCAGGGCGGCGCCGCCCAGGGCAACCCCCTCCTTGATGGCCCACAAGACGAGTCGGGCGTCGTCGGTACGGGCGTCGCGGTACCAGAAACCCCCGAGAAGCCCGTCCCTTCTCAAGGACGGAACCAGCAGGCTCAGATCTAGGGCATTGTAACGACGGTGGCTCCGGCGCAAGGCCATCAGATCGTAGAGGGACAGGCCTACCTTGAGCAGAAGGGGTTCCCATCTCTTGCCCGCATAAAGGGGCACCAGAAAGCCCAGGGGTTCCACGAGGCCCGCGTATTCCCGCAGCAATCTCTCGCGTTCTCGCACCGAGTGCCAGGTGGTCTTCGCCTGTCCCTGTCTCAGATAACGCAGGCCGCCGTGTACCATCTTGCCAGAGCGGCTGGAGGTGCCCCATGCGAAGTCCCGCTGTTCCAACAGGAGGCAGCGCATACCTCGGCGTGAGGCCTCGCGTAGCACGCCGGCCCCGGTGATTCCGCCGCCCACCACGATGACGTCCCATTGTTCCTCGAGCCTGTTAATAACCTGCCCTCGTGCTAGCATCCGCGACGCTCCTCGCTCACCGGAATAGCTTGCCCGGGTTCATCATCTGCCGGGGGTCCAGGGCGCGACAGACGCTGCGCAGCATTTCGATGCCCCGGGGGCTCTTCTCGCTCTCCAGGTAGGGTAGGTGGTCCAGCCCCACCCCGTGCTGGTGGGTTATGGTGCCCCCGCAACGCACGATGGCCTCGCTGGCGGCCTTCTTCAATACACGCCAGCGACGCAGAGTCTCCCGGGGCTCTCGCGCGATTCGGTAGAGGTAGGTGGTGTAGACGCTGGAGCCGTGGGGGTAGACGTGGGAGAGATGGGTGAACACGTAGACCCTCTCGTCGATCTCCTCGAGCCCTCGCCGCAAGGCCCTTTCCACTGCCTCTATGGTCTCAGATACCCGGCTCCAGGTGGTGGCGGTCTCGAGGGTGTCCAAGGCATAACCCATCTCCCACAGGGTGTTGCGTAGATAAGGGGCCCGAAAGCGATTCTTGTACCATATACGCCCGAGCATAGACCCCACCGGGATCCCCTGATGTTCCTTGATAATTTTCGTCGCCTGTCCTAACGCCCTTCTCACGTCTTTGGGGCTTCCACAGGCGCCGTAGAGCAACATGCTCTTCCCCTCTCCCGCACCGCGAAGGGCGAGGTAGCGGTCCAACAGGTCGACTGCCCTGCCGTGCCCGGCCAGGGCCAGAGTGGCCGTCGTCTCCTCGGCCAGGCTCAGGCGGAGCATGACCAGGGGGATAGAGGAGCGGGCCAGGTCGCGAACCGCGGCAATGCCCTGCTCCTGTCCAGGAAAGAAGGCGGCGTGGATGCTCTCCCTTTCCGGTAACGGCGTTACCCTCACCGTGGCGAGGGTGATTATGCCCATCCTCCCCTCTGAGCCCAGGATGAACTCCCGAAGGTCCGGCCCGGCTCCGGAAGCTGGAAAGACCGGTAGATGTAGGGTGCCCGTTGGCGTCTCTACCTCACCGCCGACGAACAGGCGCTCAATCCTCCCGTACCCCAGGGAAAACTGGCCCACGGAACGGGTGGCTACCCAGCCTCCCAGTGTGGAGTACTCGAAAGATTGGGGGAAGTGGCCGAGGGTAAAGCCCTCCGCCCGCAGGGCAGCTTCCAGCTCCGGGCCGCGCACGCCGGCCTGGAAGGTGGCCAGGTGATCCCTTCGGTCCAGCCGGACCAGCCCGTTCATCCGCCTCATATCCACCGTGAGAACCGGCCGGTCCCCGGGCGGGGCGCTCAAATGGCCGACGACGCTGGTGCCGCCCCCGTAGGGGATGACCACCGCCCCCACCGCCTCGGCGTAACGCAGGATATCCCGCACGTCCCCTTCGGTAAGCGGATAGGCCACCCCGTCGGGAAAGGAGGGGACCGTGCCGCCGCGCAGGTTTATCCAGTCGCCGAGGCTTTGACCGGCACAGTGGCGAAGCCGCTCCACGGGATCGGTGGTGACAAGCGGATGTTCGGGCAGGCGGGAGGCCGGGATGCCCGCCACCGCCTCACCTAGGTCCACGTCCCGGGGCGGGGTGCCCGGCCCGAACTGCGCCTCCAGGAAGGCCCGGGCCGCTGCGGGCACGGGATAAACTACGCCCTCTTCTCCCCAGCCGTTCCATCTTCGCATCCTATGTACCTCCCACGGTCCTTTGTGACACGGGGCCGGCAGGCCAAAGTTATTAGGGAACCTGTCCAATAGTTCTGCCCGCACCCAATCTTTTCCTGCGCGTGGGGGGTAGAGCCGGCGGTTTTTGTGATTGACGTCACGTTTTTGCTCAGGGCCCAGGGGCCTTGCCGCTCCCGGCCTTCAGTTTACAGGGACGTGCGCCGGGTGAGCGTTGACAGTTCTGCCGGATTGAGGTATACTCACGCTTGTGGAAAGGAGGTCGTTGAAGGATGGAGAGAGAGAGGACCCTTATCATCGACCTAGCCCAGTTTGATATCGACATCGTTCAACGACCTGCAATCCGAAGGGCCATATAGCTCCGGTTCGGGCTGCAGGTCCAGACCTGCGGCCCTCGAGGACTCACTTTCTGTCCTGATGCCTAATGCCGCGGGTCTCGCCGCGGTTTTTTGTATTTGCCACCTTAGGAGGAATCTCGATGGACAAGGCGTTGCGATGTCTTGGAGTAACCAAGGTCTTTTACGAACACGAGAGCGGCGGGGGAGCTTTGGGCTTCATCAGGGGCCTGATGGGCGGGGTGAAGAAGCAGGTCGTGGCCCTACAGGACATAAGCTTCGAGGTCAGCGCCGGCGAGATCTTCGGCGTCCTCGGGCCCAACGGCTCGGGGAAGAGCACCCTGATACGTATAATCGCCACCCTGTTGATACCGGATGCTGGGGAGGTCTACGTCTTCGGCCACAACGTGCAGACTGAGCGGCTCCTCGTCCGAAGGCTTATTAACCGCGTATCGGTGGACGCCGCTTTCTTCAAGAAGCTCTCTGCCCTGGAGAACCTGAGCTACGCGGCGCGGCTTTACGGGGTACAGGGCAGCACTGCCCGGGCCCGGATGCGCGAGACCTTGCGCAGGCTGGGGCTTGCGGAGGAGAAGTTGACCGTTCCCCTGGAGGACCTCTCCAGAGGGATGCAGCAGAAGGTGGCGGTGGCCCGCGCCCTGTTGACCGAGCCCGCACTACTGCTTCTGGACGAGCCCACCACCGGCCTCGACCCCAAGTCCAAGCGAGAGGTGCAGGAGTTCGTCCTGGAGGTGCGGGAGAAGCGGGGGACCACCGTCGTCCTCACGAGCCACGACATGCAAGAGGTAGACCGCTTGTGCGACCGAGTGGCCATCCTAGACCGCGGCCGAATCGTGGCCCTCGATACCCCGCGGGGATTGAAGGAGAAGTTCGGCCGGCCCGAGGGCACCCTGGAGGACGTCTTCTTCGCCCTCACGGGGAAGGATTGGGAGGAAGATAGATGATGAGCAGGATGCTGGGGACGGGGCAGGGCTTGGCACACGTCATGGCCGAGGCCCGAGCAAGCTATGCCTTCGTAGAGCGCAACTTCAACCTAGTAAAGCGGTACTTCAACTGGGAGGTCGTCTTCCTCTTTTACAACATCATCAACACCCTGACCATAGGGCTTATAGGGGTTGGGCAGGATGAGCGCACGGTGCTGTACCTGGTTATCGGGGCTCTCCTGTGGGGATACCTCTCGGTCATCTTCTTCGAGGTCAGCCAGTCCATATCATGGGAGCGGTGGGAGGGCACGATAGAATACACCTTTATGGCCCCGGTTCGCAGGCTCACCCATCTCCTCGGGATGTGCCTGTTTGCCATCGCCTACGGGGTGATCAGGACGGCGATAGTGCTGGTGGCCGTGGTCCTGTTCTTCGACCTGAGCCTGAAGGGGGCCAATCTGTTCGGCGCCCTGCTGATGTTGCTGGTGTCCAGCGTCTCCTTCATCGGGCTGGGGCTGGTGACCGCGGTGCTCCCCCTGATGTCGCCGGAGCGGGGCTCGCAGGGAGCGCATATAGTCCAGGGGATAATCCTCCTGGTGTCGGGCGTCTACTATGACATCAGCGTTCTCCCGGCGTGGCTCAGGCCCCTGGCCTACATCTCCCCGGCCACCTACACCCTGGAGGGCGCCCGCCTGGCCCTCCTCGACGGGGTGGGAACGCTGGCCCTGTGGCCTTACGTCCTCAAGGTGCTGGTGATCGGGGTCGTATCCATACCCCTTGGCCTGGCCATCTTCAGCTGGGGAGAGAGGCACGCCATGCGGACGGGAAAGCTGAAGAGGAGCGGATGACCTCCTGAGCGTCGTGGAGGACTCGTCCGAGAAGCCCCCGGCTCTGTGCCGGGGGCTTTTGCGGTTGACAGGGGGGCCTTGGGTTGGTAAGATACGACTAGAATCACTAAGAAGTCCGATTACATTACTCGGAGTTTAGCCTGGGCCCGCGGGGCTGTCGACGGGGGAAGCTCGAGGAAGGCAGAGGACGCTGTGCTCAGCGGCCCTTTGGACGAAGGGGCCTCCGGATCAGGTATAATCAGGAAGGGAACCCGATGGTTGTCTCCCCGGGGTAACACGTCCAAAGGAGGGGAAGGCAGTGCGCCTTTCGGAGGAGCAGATTGAACGTTATTCCCGCCACATCCTGCTGCCGGAGGTGGGTGGTAAAGGGCAGGAGAAGCTGCTGGACGCAAAGGTATTGATCGTGGGCGCGGGCGGTCTGGGCTCACCGGTGGCCACCTATCTCGCCGCCGCCGGGGTGGGAACCCTGGGCCTCGTGGATGGTGACGTGGTCGAGCTCAGTAACCTGCAGCGGCAGATCCTGCACGCTACGCCGGATGTGGGGAAGCCCAAGGTGGAATCGGCGACCGAGCGCATCCGGGCCCTGAACCCCGACGTCGAGGTGAGGGTGTATCCCGAGAGGTTGACCTCGGACAACGCCCTGGAGATCATCCGCGACTACGATATCGTGGTCGACGGTACGGACAACTTCCCGGCGAGGTATCTCCTGAGCGACGCCTGTGTCCTCACTGGCAGGCCCCTCGTCTACGGCAGCGTGTTTCGTTTCGAAGGACAGGTAACGGTGTTTAACCACGCCGGCGGGCCCTGTTACAGGTGTCTGTTCCCGGATCCTCCGGCCCCCGGCACGATACCGAGTTGTGCCGAGGCCGGGATCCTGGGGGTGACGCCGGGATTCATAGGCATGGTTCAGGCCACCGAGGTGATCAAGTTGATCCTCGGCGTGGGCCGCCCGCTTTCGGGCAGGCTGATCATCTACGATGGGCTGGCCATGGAGGTGACCGAGGTGACGATAGACAGGGACGAGCGCTGCCCGGCCTGCGGTGATAGGCCGACGGTGACCGAGCTCATCGACTACGAGATCTTCTGCGGATTGAGGGATTGACCTTGCACGAGCTGTTGTTGCCCGAGCGCATACTAAAGCTCGTCGAGGACCACTGTCGCCGTGAGGCGCCGCTGGAGGCCTGCGGCATAATATCGGGCAGGGGCGCCCGGGCGCTGCACGTCTACCCCATGACCAACGCCGCCCGGAGCGAGACCCGCTACCTCATGGTCCCAGACGAACAGTTCCGCGTTATGGAGGAGGTGTGGGCGCGGGGCGAAGAGTTGGTGGCCATCTACCACTCCCACCCGATCAGCGAGGCCTATCCCTCAGCCACCGACGTGGCGCTGGCCTACTACCCGGAGGCCGTCTACCTGATACTGTCCCTCTATCCCGAGGTAAAGCTCAGGGGTTTTCACATCCGTGACGGCGTGATCAGCGAGGTTCGCATAACAATCATTAGAGAGGATGATGAGGGTTGCGAATAAGGGTCAACCTCAACGGGGGGAGCTCCTTTATCCAGGGTCCCTGTACGGTAACTGAGTTTCTGGCCGCGAGGAGCATGAAGGATCGGGCGGTCGCCGTGAAGCATAACGGAGTGGTCCTGGAGCGGGAGGACTACGACAAGGTGGTTATACGGCGGGGGGACGACCTGAAGGTGCTGCCTGTGATGGCCGGTGGGTCCATCGCCGACTCGGTGCTCGACCTCGTGGGCCGGACGCCCATGGTGAGGTTAAACAGGGTCGTAACCTCAGATGACGCCGAGGTAGTGGCCAAGCTCGAGTCCTTCAACCCCGGTGGGAGCGTCAAGGACCGCATAGCCCTCAGCATGATCCTCAGGGCCGAGGAGGAAGGGCGCCTGAAGCCCGGTGGGACCATCGTGGAGCCGACCAGCGGGAACACCGGCATCGGCCTGGCGATAGTGGCCGCGGTGCGAGGTTATAAGCTCATCCTGGTGATGCCGGAGACCATGAGCGTCGAGCGGCGGAGCCTCCTCGAGGCCTACGGTGCCGAGCTTATCCTGACCCCGGGGGTTGAGGGCATGACCGGGGCCGTACGGGTGGCCGAGGAGATCCTGGAGGAGCATGCCGATTACTTCATGCCGCAGCAGTTTGAGAACCCGGCCAACCCGGAGATCCACCGGAAGACCACCGCCCAGGAGATCCTGGCCGACACCGGCGGCCGGCTGGATGCCTTCGTGGCGGGGGTAGGGACCGGGGGAACCATCACCGGCGTGGGCGAGGTCCTCAAGCGGGAGATGCCGGGCGTTAAGATCGTGGCCGTCGAGCCCAGCGCATCGCCGGTGCTCTCCGGCGGGCAGCCGGGGCCGCACAAGATCCAGGGCATCGGAGCCGGCTTCGTCCCCGAGGTGCTGAACACCGACGTCATAGATGAGATCATCACCGTATCCGATGATGATGCCTACCGGACCTCCCAGCGCCTGGCCTCCGAAGAGGGGCTCCACGTGGGCATATCCGCCGGCGCCAATACCTGGGCTGCTCTAAAGGTGGCGCGTGAGCTCGGCCCGGGCAAGCGCGTGGTGGTGGTGTTGCCCGACACCGGTGAGCGGTACCTCAGCATGGCTCAGTACTTCTCCGCCGACTGAGTTTATTGCTCCTCTTTTCGGCCCTGTGATAGAATGGAGCCGAAAGGAGGTCGTCGGCATGGCCGAGCCGATGGAGGGGCTCGCCGCATCTATCGTCTCCTGGATCCGGGCCAGGGTCGAAGAGGCCGGACGCAGGGGATGTGTTGTCGGCGTGAGCGGCGGGGTAGATTCCGCCGTGGCGCTCGCCTTGTGCCAGCGGGCCTTCCCGAAGGATACGGTGGGCGTCGTCCTACCCTGTTATAGTTCTCCAGAGGACCTGGCAGATGCACAGCTGGTGCTCGAGACAGTGGGGGTGCCGGGCTACACGGTCGAGCTGACGCGGGTCCACGACTCCCTGTTGGAGGCTATCGAGGGGGGCGGAATAGAGGTCGGCGATGAGAGGGACCCGGCGAGGGTCAATCTGAAGCCCAGGTTACGGATGGCTACCCTGTACTTCGTGGCGGCGAGGCTGGGTTACCTCGTGGTGGGCACGGGGAATGCCAGCGAGCTCACCGTCGGGTATTTCACCAAGTACGGCGACGGAGGGGTAGACCTCCTCCCCCTGGGCGACCTCGTCAAGGGAGAGGTCAGGCTGCTGGCCCGTTACCTGGGCCTCCCGGAGAGGATCGTGGAGAAGGAGCCCAGCGCCGGCCTGTGGCCTGGCCAGACGGACGAGGGTGAGATGGGGGTGAGTTACGCGGCCATTGACGCGTACCTGCGGGGAGGGAAGGTGTCCCCGGAGGAGCGGGACAGGATAGAGAACATGCGGCGGCTCAATTACCATAAGCTAAAGCCTCCTCCCGTATGCCATCTCAAGTAGGTCGGCAGTGCGTGTGAATTTCCCGTTCAAGGCAGGTGGTTGAGATGGCAGGACATTCCAAGTGGGCGAATATCAGGCACAAGAAGGCGCGGATGGACGCCAGGAAGGGGAAGATCTTCTCCAAGATAGCCAAGGAGATAATCGCGGCAGCCCGTGAGGGGGGTGGCAACCCCGACAACAACCTTCGTCTCAGGCTGGCCATCGAGAAGGCGCGAGCCAACGACGTCCCGAACGAGAACATCGAGAGGGCCATTAAGCGCGGCACCGGTGAACTCGGGGGTGTGGAGCTAGAGGAGACGGTCTACGAGGGCTACGGCCCCGGCGGGGTGGCCGTGATGCTCGAGATCCTCACCGACAACCGTAATCGCACCGCTGCGGAGATACGACACATTTTCAGCAAGAACGGCGGGAACTTGGGCGAATCCGGTTGTGTGGCCTGGATGTTCGTGAAGAAGGGCCTGATCAGGGTAGAGGTGGAGCGCTCGGGCCTAGACGAGGATCAGATGCTGGAGGTCGCCCTAGAGGCGGGGGCCGAGGACATGACGATGGAGGATGACGTCTACGAGATCACCACTGACCCGCAGGACCTGGCCTCGGTCCACCAGGAGTTCATGGATCGGGGTATTCCGGTCGAAGCCGCGGAGGTCACTATGATCCCCAAGTCCACCGTCAGCGTTCACGGCGAGGAGGCCAAGAAGGTCTTGAAGCTGATGGACGCCTTGGAGGAGCACGATGACGTCCAAAACGTCTACGCTAACTTCGATATCCCCGACGAGGTCCTGGCCTCTTTAGAGCAATAGGAATAGACACTCCCGTTTACGGGCAGACTAAGATGCTCGGAACGGGGGTGTCTTTATGTCTAGACGCAGAGGCCGATTGTTCCTAGCGTCAATACTGGCTCTGTTCTTACTGGGGACGGCCCTGGGGATGTACACCGGGTGGAGGGAGAGGCCGAGCTCCCCGGCGCCCGTGCCTCCGGCGACGGAGGGACCCGAGAGGGTAGAGCCAGAGAAAGCGGACGTCGGCGAGGTGATACTCAGGTTCACCACCCTGTATGAGGGTTGCGGGCACGAGTTCCGGGAGGTGAGGCGGGAGAGAGGATTAGACCTCACTCGCCTGAACGAGCTGTTCCCGGGATGGACGGTGAAGGAGCTCGGGCCGGGCCGCCTCGAGCTCAGCAAGGTCGTGCAGGGGGTCTGTCCCGGGGAGCACACCTTTCTCGGTCTGGACGGCGGTTACGTCGCTATCTTCAAAGGAACTCCGGGCGAGCAGCCCTCCCTTCAAGAGCGAACCCGACTGCACGTCTCCGTCCTGACCCCGGCTGAAGTGGACAGGCTGCGAGAGGGAGTGATCGTCTCGGGCCCAGAGGAGGCGTGGAGGTACATCGAGGGATTGACCCAGTAGTCCGAGGCCGACCCCCCGGCAGGATGCGGCAGGGTGACGTCGAAGATAGCTTGAGAACAGAAAGGACTGGTCACCTTGGTCATATTGGGCATCGATCCGGGGACGGCTACGACCGGCTACGGGGTTCTTGAGGGCACCCTCGACCGCCCGAGGGTGCTTGCGTGCGACTGTATCCGGACGTCTGCCAGGAGCTCAACCGCAGAGCGTCTGAAGGCGATATTCCTGAACCTGGACGAGGTCCTGGAGGAGTATCGGCCGGACGTGGTTGCGGTAGAGAGGCTTTTCTTTAACAAGAACGCCCAGAGCGCCTTCGCCGTGGGACAGGCCAGGGGCGTGGCCATCCTCGCCGCGGCCACGAGGGGAATTGAAGTGAGGGAGTACACCCCCCTGCAGGTGAAGATAGCGGTGACCGGGTACGGCAGGGCCAGCAAGGCCCAGGTCCAATCCATGGTCAAGATGCTGCTCGGGCTCCGGGAGGTCCCGCGGCCGGACGACGCCGCTGATGCCCTCGCGGTAGCCTTGACTTGTCTGCAGGCGGACGCGGTGGAGAGCCGCTTGGCCGGGAGAGGGCGGCGAACGGACATATGATCGGGTTCTTGCGAGGGCGCGTCCTTCTTCGTGGGGACGACCACATACTCCTGTTGGTGGGGGATATAGGTTTCCGGGTGTACGTCTCGAGCGCCACTCTCGCGGCCCTGGGAGAGGGCCAGGTTGAGCTTTACACCTACCTCCACGTGCGAGAGGACGGCATGGCCCTCTACGGTTTCCCGAGCCGTCAGGAGTTCTCTACCTTCGAGCTACTCCTCACGGTCTCCGGCGTGGGCCCCAAGGTAGCCCTCGGCGTGCTGTCCACCATGTCTCCGGAGGAGTTCTGCCGCGTTGTGGCCTACGAGGACGTCAAGTCCCTTACTCGGGTGCCCGGAGTGGGCCCGAAGATGGCCAAGCGGCTGATCTTCGAGCTGAAGGACCGGGTGGGAGAGCTCCGCGTGGCGCCCGGGCAGGTGAGCACCACCGCACCCGAGTTTCGCGGGCCCGTCGAGGAGGCCCTGGAGGCTCTGGAGGCCCTTGGATACAGCAAGACTGAGGCAACGGGGGCCCTGGAGCGCGTGCTGGACGCAAGGGGAGAGGTCGGCGAGCCCGGAGACCTGGTGCGGGCGGCGCTCAAAGTCCTGGGGGCGCACTCTTAAGGGGGTGGGCATATGTTGGAGGAGGACCGGGTGATCTCCGCCAGGCCCCGCGAGGAGGACGGAAACGAGTCCAACCTGAGGCCTTCTCGCTTCCACGAGTACGTAGGTCAGGAGCGGGTGAAATCGAATCTGGCCGTGTTCATCGAGGCCGCGCGACGGCGGGGGGAACCCCTGGACCATGTGCTCTTGCACGGCCCCCCGGGATTGGGCAAGACCACCCTGGCCCACATCATAGCGAATGAAATGGGGGTCAATATCCGAGTGACCTCGGGGCCGGCCATTGAGAGGCCGGGGGACTTGGCCGCCATCCTGACCAATCTCGGCGAAAAGGACGTGCTGTTCATAGACGAGATCCATAGGTTGAACAGGACGGTGGAGGAGATCCTCTATCCGGCCATGGAGGACTACGCCCTGGATATCGTAATCGGCAAGGGGCCGAGCGCCCGTTCCCTGCGTCTGAGCCTGCCCAGGTTCACCCTGGTCGGGGCTACGACGCGGGCCGGCCTTCTGACCTCGCCGCTCAGGGACCGTTTCGGGGTAGTCTGTAGGCTAGAGTTTTACAAGGCCGGCGATCTGGTCCAGATCCTCCGTCGGTCGGCGAAGATCCTCGGCGTCGAGGTAGAGGACGGGGGGCTCGAGGAGCTGGCCACGCGCTCGCGCGGTACGCCTCGGGTGGCCAACCGCCTCCTCAAGAGGGTCCGTGACTTCGCCCAGGTGAAGGCCGACGGTGTCATCACCAGAGAGGTAGCCAGACAGGGCCTGGCCATGCTCGAGGTAGACGAGCTCGGCCTTGATCGTATGGATCAGACCCTGCTGCGAACCATCATCGAGAAGTACGACGGGGGGCCGGTGGGGATAGACACCCTGGCCGCTGCCCTGAGCGAGGAATCCGACACCGTGGAGGACGTCTACGAGCCCTACCTCATGCAGATAGGTTTCCTCCGGAGGACTCCCCGGGGGAGGGTGGTGACCAGGCTGGCCTATGAACACCTAGGCCTTGCGCCCAGGCCTGCTCAAGAGACGTTGTTCTAGGAGGGGTTGTGCATGGAAGGCATCGCCAGACTGCTCATGTTCATGGGATTCCTCCTGGTAGTCATCGGCGGCCTGCTCTACGTAGGGTCGCGGCTTGGATTTGGGACCCTCCCGGGTGACATAGTCATCAGGCGGGGCAACTTCACCTTCTACTTCCCCCTCGTGACCTCCCTACTGCTCAGCATCATCCTGACTGTATTGTTGAACCTCTTACGTAGGTAGTTACCCCCGGATGATGTCGCTGGCCTTCGAAGAACATTAGAGAAAGAGGTGTAGGCCGTGGGCGATTTTCGGCCCGGGGTAGGTGCAAACCCGCGAGATTCGCTCGAGGGCCTTCTCCTTAGGGCTCGTAACGGAGATGTGGAGGCCAGGGAGGAGCTCCTCCGTCTTCACCTGCCCCTCGTCCTGCGCACCGCGGCCCGGCTCACCGGCAGACACGTAAAGGAGGGCCAGGACGACGAGGTGAGCGTCGGCCTGATGGCCCTGAACGAGGCCGTAGACGCCTATGACTTCACGGCGGGAATGTCCTTCGCCAACTTCGGGGAGATGGTCGTGCGCCGCCGGCTCATCGACTTCCTCCGGAAGAAGGGCGACCAGGAGATGCCTCTCTCGGCCTATGAGGTCGAAGACGAGGAGGGTGCCAGGTATAACCCGGTGGAGGAGAGGGAGGCCGTCAGGGAGCACGAGGCGCAGGAGCAGGCGGCCGACGTACGCGCCGAGATAGAGGCCTACGCCAAGGCCCTAGCCTCCTACGGCCTGAGCTTTGCCGAGCTGCCCGAGATATCGCCGCGCCGTGCCGACGCCAGAAGGAGGGCCAGGGAGGTGGCCCGGATCGTCGCCGAGAACGAAGGGTACGCACGCTACCTGAGGGAGCATAAGCGGTTGCCCCTCAAGGCCCTGGCCAGAGTTACGGGCGTACCGCGGAAGACCCTGGAGCGGCTGCGGAAGTATATAATAGCCATTGCCGTTATCCACATGGAGGGCCTGGAGATCCTACGGGATTATGTGAGGAGCGGTTAGCCACCTTGGGAGGGCTGGTCATGTCAGGCGAAAAGGGCATTTTGCTTGAGGTCGAGGGTACAGAGGGAGTGGCCCTCACCCGGGACGGGGCCTTCGTCAGGACCCGTGTGCCTGAGGGGGCCGAGGTCGGCCAGGAGGTCCGGCTGCGTCCGGTGAGGTCCTTCCGGGTTTCTCCCGTGCTCGTAGCTGCGGCCGTAGTTCTTCTAGCCCTCATGCCCGCGGTGTTGCCGGTCATGGCGCCCTCGCCGGCCGAGGCGGTGGCACTGGTCACGGTGGACATCAACCCGAGCTTGGAGATGCAGGTTAACGGGGATGGGACCGTTCTTGGAGCTCGAGCTCTCGACGAAGAGGGGGAGGCCCTGCTGACCTCCCTGGACCCCGTCGGCCGAGCCGTGGAAGAGGCCATTGAGGCGGTGGTCGCCCGGGCGGTAGACATGGGCTTTCTCGTCGCGGGGGAGGAGGCCCAGACGGTGATTATCTCCGGCCAGCCCGTATCCGACGAGCCCCTGGACGAGGAGGTAGCCCGAGGCCTGGAACGCGCGCGGGAGAAGACTGCTCAGGTGCTGTCCAAGAGGGGAGTGGGGGCCGCCGTGGGAGTGCTGAAGGTCAACGCCGAGGTAAAGGAGAAGGCGCGGCAGGCGGGCGTGTCCGTGGGTGAGCTCGCGCTGATCCTGGCTTCGCGCGAGGCGGGCCTGAACCTGTCCGTCGAGGACGTGTCGAAGAAGGGCATCGGCCGCGCCATAATGGAGGCCGGCGGCCGGCCCGAGGAGGTGCTCAAGAAGATCAAGGAGGCCTCCGACCTCGGCAAGCTGCTCAAGAAATACGCCAAGGAGCTGAAGGACGGCCCTGCTGAGGTGAATCCTCCCGGTAGCCTGAAGAAGGAGAAGGATAAGTCGCGTCCGGAGAAGACAGAAGACGATAGAGGTCGCGGCCGTAAGGACCGTCCCTCAGACGATGAGGAAGGGAGCTCCCCCGAGGAGTTAGAGGTCGATTTGGAGGAGCCGGAACGAGAGGATGAGGAGCCACTCCCGTCGAGAGAGCCGCGCTCCTCACGAGAGGAGGAGCCGGAGGTAGAGGAAGAAGTCGAATCGGCCCTTCCGCAAGACCCCACGGAGGAGGAGGCCGACGAGCCAGAGGAAGTTGAGGGCCGAGATGAGGAGGACGACCTCAGGGAGGAATCCCCCGAGGAGGTAGAGGTTGAGTCGGAGGAGCCGGAGCGCGAGGATGAGGGACAGTCTTCACTCGGAGATAGACGTTCCTCAGAGGATGAGGGGGCTGAGATAGAGGCAGAGGAGGATTCCTCTGGGGAGGAGCCTGAGGACGAGGAGGTCCCCACGGGCGAGGAGGATGACAGGGGGCCGGAGGTCCCTCGAGCCGGGGAGACAGAGGGCCCCGGCGGGAAGGATTGACCCGAGAACCCCGTCTCAAACGGGGTTTTTTCATGGCCCTCTCCATCGGTTCGAGGGGGCCGTTTACTGCAACGATGGGCGGCCGGGTGGGGGCGGCAGGAAACCTCACCGCCCTGTCGAATTACGGTGGTGAAACGGAGGTAGAGGGATGCGACAACTGACGACGCTGGTATTGGTCTTCTTTCTCGCTGTAATACTGTCTCCTCCAACCGCGGCTGCGAGTGAGATGATCAGAGTCGGCCTGGCGGAAGGTCAGACCCGAGTTATGATAGCGGCCAATCAGGAGAGCCGACTTATCGACAGGGGCTCCGGCGCGGTGGTCGCCAGGGCCGAGGCGGGGCACCTCTGGGATATCAGGATCTCAGGTAGTCAGATGAGCGTGACGGGGGTTGGCACCTTCAGGGGGCCCCTGGTCCTCCTGCCTGTGACCGGCGAATTAGCGGACGGGTCCGATAACTGGCGAGTTCGGTACGGAGGGCGGCAATATCGCGGTGCGCTGGAGATACTGCGGACGGCTGACGGTATGACGGTGATAAACGAACTGAGCCTGGAGGAATACCTCTACGGGGTCCTGCCGAAGGAGGTATCTCCCGGTTGGCCGGTGGAGGTCCTTAAGGCCCAGGCTGTGGCCGCGAGGACATACGCTCTCTATGTGAAGAGCTCGGGCCGGTTCGCGGCTCGGGGCTTCGACATCTGCGCCACTCAGAGCTGCCAGGTCTACGGCGGAGCGGACTCGGAGGACGAGAGATCCAACGCAGCGGTGGATGCTACGCGCGGACAGGTGTTGGTGTACGACGGGAAGCTCATCGCCGCCTACTTTCACGCCTCCTCAGGCGGACACACCGAGAACAGCGAAAACGTGTGGTCTTCTTATCGCCCCTATCTGCGAGGCGTTCCCGACTTCGATCAGGACTCCCCCCATTATTCCTGGCGCAGGACCGTGTCCTCCTCCGACCTGGCTACGGCTCTCTCCCTTAGCGGTTACGGAGTGGGTGAGGTCCGCGCCGTCGAGGGCGGACGTAAGGGGGTGTCCGGGCGCCTCATTGAGGTGCGGGTCGTGGGTAGTTCGGGCGAGAGGGTCCTGGACGCGGACGTGTTCCGGGATATCCTAGACCTGAAGAGCACGCTCATCGATGAGATCCGCGTACAGGAGGGCGGTGTGGCTGACATACAGCGGGAGCTATCGATGCGCCAGGAGGTCACGGTGCTCGGCGCCGGCGGGGCCACCCGCAAGGCCCCCTTGTTCTACAACGCCGTTAGGGATCGCACGGGCTCCTTCGTGCGCAGGCGGGAGTACTTCGTGTTGGGACGGCAGTCCGTGACCGCCAGCGTGGAGCTGGTGGGACGAGGGTGGGGGCATGGCCTTGGCCTCTCTCAGTGGGGCGCGCGGGCAATGGCCCTCAAGGGGCATAATTACCAAGAGATCCTTCAATATTACTACCAGGGTACGGAGGTAGTCCCGGATTATGGGCGGTGAGGGCATGAAGCTCAGTGATTTCGACTACGAGCTCCCCGAGGAGTTGATCGCGCAAGAACCCCTCCCGGACAGGGAGGGCTCCCGCATGCTGGTTCTGCCGCGGGAGGAGGGCGAGGTCGTCCACGGCCACTTTCGGGACCTTCCCCGCTATCTCAGGCCGGGCGACCGCCTGGTGCTCAACGACACGCGGGTTATGCCGGCCCGTCTCCTGGGGCAGAAGGTCCCCACCGGCGGACGGGTGGAGATCTTGCTCCTGGAGCAGAGGGGCGAGGACCTGTGGGAGGCGATGGTCAGGCCCGGGCGCAGGCTGCGGCAGGGTAGCGAGGTCAGCATTGGCGACGGAAGGCTCCGGTGCCGTATTGAGGGCTCATCGCCGGCAGGATACAGGCTGGTGCGCTTTTTCTACGCTGGAGACTTCGAGGCGTTACTACGAGAGTTGGGCGAGACCCCCCTCCCGCCGTACATCCACAAGCCCCTTGAGGACGGGGAGAGGTACCAGACGGTCTACGCCAGACGCGAGGGATCGGCCGCGGCGCCAACGGCAGGGCTCCACTTTACCCTCGGCATGCTGGAGAGGCTGAAGGCCTCTGGTATTGGCCTGACTTTCATAACCCTTCACGTGGGCGCGGGCACCTTTCGCCCGGTCAAGAGCGAGGACCCGACGGAACACGAGATGCACGAGGAGTACTTCGAGGTCTCTGAGGCCGCTGCCAGGGAGATAAACGAGACCCCGGGGCGAGTGGTGGCGGTGGGCACCACGGTGGTCAGGGCCCTGGAGAGCGCGGCCGACGAGACGGGCGCGGTGAGGCCCATGCGGGGTCGAACAGACCTGTTCATTTACCCCGGCTACCGCTTTCGGGTCATAGAGGGGTTGCTCACCAATTTCCACCTGCCGCGTTCGACGCTGCTGATGCTGGTCGCCGCCTTTGTCGGCCGCGAGAGGATGCTGGACGCCTACCGGGAAGCGGTCGAGAGGCGTTACAGGTTCTATAGTTTCGGCGATTGCATGCTGATCATCTAGCTGGGAGGGTAAGGGAGATCGGAGCCGTAGAGTTCGAGGTATATCGCGCCCTGAGGCCTACACGGGCCAGGTCCGGGCGCCTGCGTACTCCTCACGGGGAGGTGCTGACCCCGGCCTTCATGGCCGTAGGCACCCAGGCGACGGTCAAGGGCCTGACGCCGGCTGATTTGAGACAGGTGGGCGCGGGCGTTGTGCTGGCCAATACATATCATCTCTACCTCAGGCCGGGGCATGACGTGGTGAGGGAGGCGGGCGGTCTGCACTCCTTCATGGGCTGGCGAGGGCCCATCCTCACGGACAGCGGCGGGTTTCAGGTCTTCAGCCTGGCCCCCCTCCGGGAGGTGACTGACGATGGTGTGCGCTTTCGTTCTCACATAGACGGGTCCGAACATTTGTTCACTCCGGAGAGGGTTATGGAGATCCAAAACGCCCTTGGCGCCGACATAATCATGCCGCTTGACGAATGCGTCGCCGGCGATGCCGGAGAGGATGAGGCGCAAAGCGCCATGGAACGAACCCTGGGGTGGCTTGAGCGATGTATGGCCAGTCATGGAAGGGAGGACCAGGCGCTCTTCGCCATAGTTCAGGGCGGCGTCTTCGAAGGGCTGCGAGCACAGTGTGCGCGCGAGATGGTGCGCCTAGATCTACCGGGATACGCCATCGGCGGGCTCAGCGTAGGAGAACCCAAGACGGTCATGTACAGGGTCCTCGAGGCTACCGTTGAGCATCTCCCCGAGGACCGTCCCCGCTATCTCATGGGGGTGGGGTCACCTGACTGCCTGATAGAGGGCGCCATCCGAGGTGTGGACCTTTTCGACTGCGTGTTGCCGACGCGGGTGGCGCGACACGGCACGGTCTTCACCATGGATGGACCGCTAACGGTGCGGAACGCGGCCTACGCCAGGGACTTCCGGCCCATCGACCCTGAGTGTGACTGTGAGGTGTGCCGGAATTACTCCCGGGCCTATCTTCGCCACCTCTTCAATACCAGGGAGATTCTGGCCTACAGGCTGGCCACCTATCACAACCTGCACTTCATATTCCGCCTCATGGAGAAGATCCGCAGGGGCATCCACCGGGGCGACCTCCTGGCCCTGCGGGAGGAATACAGGGGATACTATGAGCATCTTTCGGAGGGCGGTGGATAAAGGGAAGTCGTCAGGCAGGTTTTAACCTCGGGCGAGCGAAGAAGAAGAAAGAAACAAATCAGGAAGGGAAGGGATCGCATGGAAGCGTTAGCAGCGTACGGTCCGTTAATTCTGATCTTCGTGTTGTTCTGGTTCATTCTCATTCGGCCGCAGCAGATACAGCAGAGGAAGAGGCGCGAGATGTTGGCGTCGCTGAAGAAGAACGACAAGGTGATCACCATCGGGGGCATCCACGGTACGATCACGGATATCAAGGACGACGATATCACCTTGAGGGTGGCCGATAAGGTGGAGATCAAGATTACCAGGAGCGGCATCGGACAGGTCAAGGGGCGGAAGGATTAGCGCTGGGACATTGGCCCGCAAAAGCGGGCCATTTTTTTTTTGTAATTTCTTCAGTCCCGCGGGAGGAATTGGCGGTATAATATAGAATTGGCTTAAAGGTATGTGATAGGCCGAGCCATTAGGGATGATTGGCATGGTATCGCAGGCCAGCCAGGTCGCTGGAGGAGCTGAGAGGATGGTTCTCCACGTATCGCGCGACGACGGGATACCCCTGTACGTCCAGCTCAAGAGGCAGATCAGGAAGTTGGTCCGCACCGGCATGTGGGAGCCGGGACACAGGCTGCCCCCGGAGCGGGTACTGGCGTCCCAACTCAAGGTGAGCAGATATACCGTCAGCATGGCCTACAAGGAGCTCGAGAAGGAAGGCCTGCTGATATCGCGTCAGGGGCAGGGCACCTTCGTGGCCGAAGCGGCTGCCCTGGAGAGGGCCGAGGACAGACGTGAGAGATTGGTCGCCCTGATCGGTCAGGCCCTTGACGACGCATTGGAGCTGGGCTTCGGCCTTGAGCATTTCCTGGCCGAGGCCGAGCGCCAGGTGAAGCAGAGGGAGGAGCTACTACACCAAATTCGTGTGCTGTTTATCGAGTGCAATAAGGAGCAGCTCGATTACATCTCCAAAGAGCTCGAGCTCGGCTCCGGCGTCTCCATCGTCCCCATGTTCATCCAAAAGCTCAGGCATGACCCGCGAGGGGTCATGGAGCAGGTTGGCGCTGTGGACTTCACGGTAACGACCTTCTTCCACCTAGCGGAGGTCAAAGAGCTCCTGGTCAGCGATGAGGTGCTGGGCATCGCGTTGGATCCCCAGATCGACACGATTGTGAGAATAGCCAGGCTGGGTAAAGATCACAGGGTCGGGCTCGTATGTCTCTCCCATGCCTTCGCCGACCGGGTCCAGAAGTCCATAGCCAACGCTGGAATTGAGCTGAGGGAGATCCTGACCACCACCTCGCGGGATGAGGCGAAGGTCGAGGAGCTGGTCAAGAGGGTTGATGCGGTTATAGCGTCGCCCGGCAGGGTGAGGGAGGTCGAAAGGCTGGTCAGGCCTGGCACGGAGGTTATAGAGTTCATTTATAAGCCTGATGCGGGTTCTATCAATATGTTGAAGGCCGTCCTGCTAGAGCGTCGACAGAGGGGGATGAGTTCGCGTGGCGAGGGCTGATGTGAAGGTAAAAGCGATCGAGGTCGATCGGCTGAGGTGCAAGGGTTGTGGTATATGCATCGAGTTCTGTCCGAGAGAGGTACTCGAGGCGGACGAAGAGGGGAAACCTAACGTGGTTGCTATCGAGAAGTGTACGGCGTGTAGGTTGTGCGAGCTCAGGTGTCCCGATTTCGCCATATGGCTGAGAGGTGCGGATGATGAGTGAAGCGAGGCTCATGCAGGGGAACGAGGCCTGCGTCGAGGCTGCCCTGGCGGCTGGCCTGAAGTTCTTCGCGGGCTATCCCATCACCCCCTCTACCGAGATCGCGGAGATGCTGGCCGAGAGGTTGCCGGCAAGAGGCGGCACCTTCATACAGATGGAGGACGAGATATCCAGTATGGCGGCCGTCATTGGGGCGTCGCTGGCGGGAGTCAAGGCCATGACCGCCACCAGCGGGCCGGGCTTTTCGCTCAAGCAGGAGAACATCGGCTTCGCCAGCATGGCCGAGGTCCCCTGTGTGGTGGTGAACGTGCAACGCGGGGGGCCGTCAACGGGGCTGCCCACATCCCCCGCTCAGGGAGATCTGATGCAGTCTCGGTGGGGGACCCACGGCGACCACCCGGTGGTTGTCATGGCCCCCGGGTCGGTGGCTGAGGTTTTCACGGTTACCATCCAGGCCTTCAACGTGGCTGAGGTGCTGAGGGTGCCGGTTATCCTGCTGATGGATGAGGTCGTCGGCCACATGAGGGAGAAGGTGCTGCTGCCCGAAGCTAGCTCCCTGACCGTTCTGGACCGTAGGGGACCCGTCGAGGGGGAGGAGTACCGGCCCTTCGACTATAGGGATGGCGAGCGGCCTCTGGACCTGCCGATGACGAAGCCTCCCCTCGAGGTCGACTTCTCGGGAGATGGGCTCCGCGACGTTCCGCCGCTGGCGCCCTTCGGACGGGGATACAGGTTCCACGTGACGGGCCTCGTCCATGACGCCAGAGGACTTCCCACCGGCGACCCGACGCTCACCGACCGCCTGGTTCGTCGCCTGATCGGCAAGGTGGAGAACAGGCGCGACCGGTTGGCCCTCTACGTCACCGAGGCCGTGGACGACGCCGAAGTCCTCGTGGTGGCCTTCGGCTCGGTCGGACGGTCGGCCCTGAGCGCCGTTCGCCTGGCCCGGGAGAGGGGAATACGGGCTGGTCTCTTCAGGCCCATAACCGTATGGCCCTTCCCCGATCAAGTAATCCGCAAGCTCACACAGGGGGCTCGGACGGTGATCGTCCCCGAGATGAACATGGGACAGATGGTGCGAGAGGTGGAGCGGGCCCTGGCCGGCACGACGGCAGCGGTCCAGGGATACAGCCGCGTGGACGGGGAGCTTATCACGCCGACGGAGATCCTGGCTGAAATCGAGGAGGTGGCGTGATGTCCGGGCTCGTCGAGGAGTACTTCCGACAGGACCAGCTGCCGACCATATGGTGCCCGGGTTGTGGCCACGGGATCGTCCTGGCGGCGCTCGTTCGGGCCATGGATCAGGTCCGGGTTCCGCGAGATCGGACGGTGGTCGTCTCAGGCATCGGCTGCTCGTCCCGAGCGTCGGGATACCTCGATTTCGACACCCTACATACCACCCACGGCAGGGCCATCGCCTTCGCCACCGGAGTCAAGCTGGCCAATCCAGAGCTCACGGTCATCGTGATCACGGGAGACGGCGACGTAGCTGCTATCGGCGGTAACCACCTCATTCACGCCGCGAGGCGAAACATCGACCTGACAGTGGTCTGTTTTGACAACAACATATACGGGATGACCAGCGGTCAGTACTCGCCGATTACGCCCCAGGGCGACCTGGCCAGCACCGCCCCCTACGGCAACATAGATAGGCCCTTTGACCTCTGCGGCCTCGTACGGGAGGCGGGAGCGACCTACGTGGCGCGGGCGACGACCTTCCATCACAACCTGCTCACCGAGTACATCGCCAGAGGGCTGCGGAAGAAGGGCTTCGCCTTCATCGACGCTCTATCGCAGTGTCCCACCTATTACGGCCGCAGGAACCGCCGAGGCTCCGCGGCGGAGATGATGCGCTGGTTCAGGGACAACGCGGTTACGGTACGCAAGGCGGAGCGGATGGAGCCCGCCGAGCTCGAGGGCAAGATCGTCATCGGGGAAATATATAACGGTGAGGCGCGTGAGTACACCGAGCTGTGTGGGGATATCATACGACGTGCTCAGGGTGGTGAGGGCCGATGAGGCGTCGGTACGAGATAAGGTTGACCGGGAGCGGCGGCCAGGGCCTGATTACGGCGGGCATCATCCTAGCCGAGGCCGCCATCCTGGACGGCCTCAACGTGGTGCAGACCCAGTCGTACGGTCCCGAGGCCAGAGGGGGCGCCAGTAAGGCGGAGGTGATCATAGCCTCGGAGGAGATCGATTACCCCAAGGTCACCATCCCGGACGTAGTGTTGGCCATGACCCAGGAGGCATGTAACAAGTACGCAGGGGCTCTGAAGGCCGATGGCCTTCTCATCGTCGACTCCGCTCTGGTGGCAGAGGTGCCTGACGTGCCGGGCCGAATCTACAGGGTCCCCATCACCGCCCTAGCCCGCGACAGGGTGGGAAAGCCCATCACCGCCAATATCGTAGCCCTGGGGGCGCTGACCGCCATCACCAGGGTCGTCTCGCAGGAGTCCTTGCGCCTGGCGGTGGCGCGGCGGGTCCCCAGAGGAACTGAGAGGCTGAACGACTTGGCCTTGAGCGTCGGCATTGAGGCCGTAGCTCAAGAACGGTGATTTGGTTTGGCCGGCGAGCTGTGAGGCCAGCGAGAAAGGGGGAAAGGATTAGAGAGGAGCTCTTCGAAGACGCAGGCGAGAGTTGAGGGACAGAACATTTTACAAGGAGGAAAGGACACATGAGCGAGAAAACCCTTAACCCCTTTGAGATCTGTCAGAGTCAGATCAAGGACGCAGTCGAAGCTCTAGGCCTCGAGCCTGCCGTTTATGAGATCTTGAAGCAACCCCTCCGCTTCTTCCAGGTGTCCATCCCCGTGGTGATGGACGATGGTTCGGTGAGGGTGTTCACTGGCTTCCGCTCTCAGCACAACGACGCCATAGGGCCCACCAAGGGTGGCCTACGGTTTCACCCCGATGTCTACCCCGACGAGGTCCGCGCCCTGTCGATGTGGATGACCTTCAAGTGCGCGGTATTGGGCCTTCCCTTCGGAGGCGCCAAGGGAGCGGTGATCTGCAATCCCAAGGAGCTATCCGAGAGGGAGCTCGAACGGCTCAGCCGGGGATATATCCAGGAGATATCCCAGATAGTAGGACCGGAGAAGGACATACCGGCGCCGGACGTCTACACCAACCCGCAGATAATGGCCTGGATGGTCGATGAGTTCAGCAAGTACCGGGATTACAACGCCTTCGGCCTCATCACCGGGAAGCCGATAATCCTGGGCGGGTCTGCCGGGAGAAACGAGGCCACGGGCCGGGGCTGTGTCGTCGTCGTCGCCGAGGCCGCCCGCAGGCTCGGCATGGACATCAAGGGGGCCAGGGTCGTGGTTCAGGGCTTTGGCAACGCCGGCAGTGTGGCGGGCAAGTTGATACACGACCTGGGCGCGAAGGTCATAGCCGTCAACGATTCCCGTGGTGCCGCCTATTCGCCGCAGGGCCTGGATCCGGTCGCCGTGCTGGAGCATAAGCAGAAGACCGGAAGCGTCAAGGGGTTCCCCGGTTCCGAGGACATCTCCAACGAGGACCTGTTGCAGCTGGACTGCGAGATCCTCATCCCGGCCGCTCTGGAGAACCAGCTCACCGCCGCTATCGCCCCGGGAGTCAAAGCCAAGATCATCGGTGAGGCCGCGAACGGGCCTACCACTCCAGAGGCCGACCAGATCCTCTTCGAGAAGGGCTGCGTGGTCATACCCGACATCTTGGCCAGCGCGGGCGGAGTGACCGTCTCCTACTTCGAGTGGGTTCAGAACCTGATGAACTACTACTGGACCGAGGAAGAGGTCAACGTGAAGTTGGAACAGATGATGAAGAGGTCCTTCAATAATATCTTCGATATGCACCAAGCCAAGAAGGTGCCCCTCCGGAAGGCGGCTTACATGGTCGCAGTGCAGAGGGTCGCCGAGGCCATGAAGGTTCGCGGTTGGCTGAACGGTTGTCGGCAATAGTTAACCAAGGAGGGGCGGCCCCGAGGGGCCGCCCCTAAGAGATCGGGCCCGCCCCCGCGGGCGGCCCCGTCGCTCTCCTAGAAACGCTTTCGATCCCCGCGGGCCCCCACCGGGAAGTGGTCCGGGGTACTCGTCGGTGTAACTTTCCTCGTACTCCTCTGCTGAGCCCAATCTGCTGAGTTCTAGCATGGTATCGCCGCTAAGAAAAGTGCATATAGTGAATCATAGAGAGGAGAAGGCGTGGACGATTACCACCGTTAGTTTGTTAGGATGATACTCAGCAACGGTACAGGGCATCTTTTGGGCCATCCGTTGGGTCAAGGGAGGTCGGCGATCCGTCTTGGACGTGGTGGGCAAGTAGTCGTCCTGGTCTTTCGGTTTTTCGTTCCTTAGCCGGAAGCTGGCCTCTTGATTACGAGTAATTGACACATTGGAAGATTTATGCTAACGTGGTTGGCGTGACCAGACGACAGTACCCCGGTTCTGCCGGGGCCACCACCTTTTGAGGGGATGCGGTATGATGAACAGGATCGTTATCTTCGCGGTTTTTCTTATCGTAGCCCTGGGGTTGTACATGGGTGTGGTGTCTACGGCGTTGGCCGTCGTCGTGGACGATATCAGCAGGGGGGTCGTCTTTGATTTCAACGCCCTGCAGGGAAGCGTGGGGGAAATCGCGACTGCGCTGGCGACAGACGTCGCCTTTCTGATAGCGATAGCTGAGAGTTTCAACCCCTCGTTGCCGCCCGAACAGAGCATGCAGATCGCGACGGCGATAATGCAATACAGTTACGAGAACGGCGTACCACCTATTCTCACCGCCATGGTAATCGGAGCTGAGAGCCAGTTCGTCCCGAGGGCGAGAGGGAGGTTGGATGAAATCGGGCTTATGCAGGTGAGGGAGAGGTATGCCCCGCACTGGGCCCGCTTGGCCGGAATCCCCTACGAGGGACAGGAGACGCTCTTGAGCCCAGAGGCCAACATAGCCATCGGAACCTACATGCTGGGCTATCTGTTGCGGAAGTATGACTTCGCCACTGGCTTGGCGCTGACCGCCTACAACGCCGGAGAGGGGCGAGTTGACCGCTGGCTCTCTTCGGGCGGGTCACTTTCGCAGACGTACAGCGAGAATATCCTCGCGACCTACCACTATTACAAGGAGATGGCGCCCTCTCTGTGGACCGCAGCCAGCGTATCTGTGGCCGGCTTCACGGAGGGCGCAGTTGGCGAGCATTAATAGAGCAGGTCGACTCCGCGCAGTGGACTCTCGCCTTGGTTTCTACGACATCAATATTGGATGCGGAGCCGACCTGCTGTTTATATCATAACCGCTTCTGTGTAAAATATGCGTCCCCCCGAAGCTTTGAGGGCCTCCATCACGGGAACGCGGCGCGGCGGTAAGCCCTCACCCTTCGCCCACAGCAAGCAAGGGAGGGAGATGATCGGGGGCCGTGGTCGCCGTCTGAGCGGCTATCTCTCAGGAGAAGAGGCGCAGGAGGCAATAGAGGAGATTCACGCTGAGACCGCCTTGTTCCGAGCTCTTAAGGGGAGGGCTTTTGTATGTGGAGAGTAGCCCGGTCGGAGGGCCCTGCGGGGCAGCGGCTTGGAGGTATCCCCCTGAGGCCGGGGAGCATCATCAGAGCCCACATCGAAGAGGCCAGCGGCAGCGAGGTCGTGCTGCGGACCGGGTCCGCCAGGCTGCGGGCCAAGACCGACCTAAGCCTTCCTGCGGGCGAGGTCCGTCTCTTTCGGGTCCTCAGCATGTCGCCGAGGTTGGTCCTTCGTGTGCTGCCGACCGACGTCGATATTCTGGCCGAACTAGGTCTACCCAAAGGCCAGGGGGAATCGGCGGCGCTGAAGCAGGCCCTGCGGTTTTCGCTGCCGGTGACCAGGGACAGTCTTCGCTCTATCGCCAGTGCGGCGACGGAGCCCGGGATGGCCGGCATGGCCTACATCCTCGCGGAGGGGAAGAGCTGGCTGCGGCCGCTCAGGGGGGTGGTCGGAGATATTCTGACCAACAGGCGCGGTTTGGAAGGGGCCCTTAAGCTCACGGCCGACCAGGTGGACCTCACGCAGGCCCAGGGCGACCTCCTGGGCCTCGCGGGTCGGGTCCTGCAGGAGTGGAGGGACGGTCAGCCGTGGGCCGTAAGGCTGGGCCCGTACGTCCTCGCCCTCTTGGCGATGCAAGAGCGTTTCAGGGTCCTGTTCAGCTTCGAAGGCCGACGGCCCTTCACGGCCCTACTGGAGCGGAAGGACAGCACGCCGAAGGTTGTGGTGCTCACGATTGACAGCCCTTCGCTCGGGCGAATACAAGCCATGGTCAGCTCAGAGGGCCAGTCCGTAGATGTCTCTTTTGTCGCTTATCACCGGGAGACCGACAGGCTGCTGAGGCTGCGCTCCCAGGACCTGACGCGGCTGCTCGAGGAGCAGGGGCTTCTACTGAGGCGTCTTCTGTTTTCGGAACAAACAACTTATGCCATGCAGGGGCTGGATGTGAGAATATGAGGAAGTGGAAGAAAGCCGTGGCGTTGAAATACGAGAAGGGCAGTGTCCCCAGGGTGCGGGCCAAGGGCCGGGGTAGGCTCGCTGAGAGAATAGTGCGTGAGGCGCTGTCTGCGGGAGTTCCCGTACACCACGACGCCCTTTTGGCCGATGCCCTGTATGAGCTCCAATTGGACGCTGAGATACCTCCGGAGCTCTACCGGGCGGTGGCAGCGGTCCTGGCCTTCGTCCTGAGCTTAGAGAGGGGCGGCGCAGGACCACCGAAGAGAGGGACCCCGCGGGGCGTCCCGATAAACGGGGAGACGCGATAGGACCTGACTCAAGGCCAGGACCCGCGACCCTCCAAGGGTACTGGTATGTCGGCTGGCACTTCCTCCAAGGCCTTCCTCCTCTGCCCGACCGCGATATTCAGCGGGCGAGTTCGCTCGCCGTGAGCCTAACCTTCAAGTTCCCCGCAATTATGACTGTTACCCGCCTTTACCAATACGAAGCAAGTTCCCCAAAAACAGGTAAGCACGGGTTCGATGGAGAATTACACTTTTTACTGGCGGGCGGCGGACCGTGCGGCAGGGTCTCGGCGAGGCTCCCGACAGCCCTGACTTAACTTCCCCCTGAGAAGGTGGTGAGCGCTGGTGAGCAAGATGATACCACCCTTTTACGATGAAAGTATCACCAGCGATGGTGAAAAGAGGTTCTTTCATGCCCTGGAGGCTCTGAAAGGGGATTACGTGGTCTTACATTCCCTAGGCATCGCGGATCACCGGGAAAAGTCCTTCGGTGAGATCGATTTCGTCGTTATATGTCCCTTGGGTGTCCTCTGCCTTGAGGTTAAGGGAGGGTACGTATCCCGGCGTGAAGGGGTCTGGTACTTCAGGGACAGGTACGGCAGCGAAGCGAAAAAGACCGAAGGGCCCTTCAAGCAGGCGGTGTCCGCCATGCATTCTCTCCGCGCGCATCTGCGCGAGCATTTCAGGTTTGATGACCCGGTGGTGAGGTGTCAGTATGCCTGTGGGGTCGTCTTCCCTGATATGCCCTTCACCCAGAGGGGGATCGAAATCATTCCGGAGATCGTCTTCGACTCCAGGCGGACACAGGAGGAGGTGGGGACTTACATAAAGAGCGTTTTTGCCTACTGGCGGGAGAGGCTCGAGAGGACGCACGGTTTTTCAACGGGCACCCTCAGCGGGTCGGACATCAGAAGGCTGGCCAATTACCTCCGTGGTGATTTCGGCTTCGTCCCCTCCCTGGGGTATATCGTCGAACACACCGCTGACAAATTGCTCGCTCTCACTAGACAGCAGATAGATAGGCTGTCCATTGCCAGCGAGAACAAGCGAATACTGCTCAAGGGTGGAGCCGGCACGGGCAAGACCCTATTGGCCCTCGAATACGCTCGAAGAAGGGCCATGACGGGGAAGAGCGTCCTGTACCTCTGCTTCAACCATAATCTCTGCCTGTACCTGCAGGCGATGGTCGCCAGGGATGACGAGGTCGGCCATCTCCGTATAGACACCTTTCACCATTACATACTGGAGGAACTCGAGAGCAATGGTTATACTCTGGCCCCAGAGCCCGGCGGCGAACAGGAGTTTTACAGCACGATTTTGCCCGAGGCCTTTCTGGAGATGAGCCGGCACTCCCATCAGGGTGCTCGCTTCGACACCCTTGTCATCGACGAAGGGCAGGATCTGTTGCGATACGAGTACATCATGTGCCTGGATACGATGGTGGACGGCGGCCTCGAGAAGGGCAACTGGTATATCTCCTACGACCCGAATCAGAACATCTACAACCCAGGACTGGAGGAGGGCTTGAGGCTGATCGAGGAATATAATCCCACTATCCTCACCCTGGACACAAACTGTCGCAACACACGGCCCATTGGGATCCATAACACTCTCTGCACCGGGATGAGGCCCGAGAGGTTCTTCAGGGTTGACGGCGAGAGCGTTGTGAAGGAGCCGTACACCGACCATGAGGATGAAAGGAGAAAGCTGCTGAGGGTAGTGAGGAGTCTGCTCGGACAGGGTATCAAACCCGGGAACATCATCTTGCTTTCCAGGTACAAGTTCGAGAACTCCTGCTTGAACGGTGAAAACCTTTTCACCGACCTCTGCACCTTCCAAAACGTCACGAGGTTGGACCCGAGGCTGTGGTTGGACGATAGCTTGAAGTTCTGCACGGTACAGAGCTTCAAAGGGCTGGAGGCTCCCGTAGTCATCCTGCTGGATGTGGAGTCTTTCGAAGACATGAGGTCCAGGCTTCTCAATTACACGGCTATGTCACGTGCCACATCCCTGCTGTATGTCTTCTACAACCTCTCTGCGGAAGAAGAATTAAGGGAGATGGTGAGCCGTCACAATAATTTGTTGAAGTTGATTGAGGGTTAATGGATAGAGGCCGTTCCCCGCTCCTCGCCGGGCCGCTGGTCAAACCGGCTAACAGGACCCCCAGGGAGACAGGGCTGGCCCTATGGGCGGTCTCTACCCTTCAGGGAAGGAGTGGATGGACGGTTCCCTAAACCTAACTTTCGCCATTAGCAAATCGAGAGACCCGTAAGCCTGCTTGTAAGAGGGATTAGCGGGAAGGCCGGATGTAGTGACAGTGTGGTGATAGATCAGGTGGGTGCATAGCGCTGCAGCTCAAAGATCTCGAACAGAGTTTGTTGCACCGTGGACATGGTGGTCAACTGTTTCACTACCCTGGTTAAGGAGTAGACCATGGCCACCTCTACGATATCGGCAAGCTCCGCCCGCAAGACGGAGTTGCTCATCCTAAGACCGTAACTGCAAACACGGTAGTTCATTAACTGTAAGACGAGCAGAGCCAGCACACAGATGAGGGCATACACTTTGATCTTGCTGTCGGTCCAATGATACATGGGCCGGAAGGCGATGGCATCAGGGTCGTTGAGCTGCCTGAACTGACTTTCGACCTCGTTTTTGCCACGGTAAAGCTTGATCAATTCTTCCGTGGTCATGTTGAGGTCATTGGTGAACAGGATGGTCTTGCCAAAGGTCCTTAGCTTGGCCCGGTAGGTCTTAAGGTTGATCCGACAGACCAGCCGCTTGTAGCGTCGACCCTCTACCTCGACCACGAGGTAACGGCCGTACTCGCTCTGCTGTAAGATGTCGCGCAGAGCAAGCTTCATCTCGGACTTCGGTTTGTCCTTGTGAGATTCGAAATACGCTCTTATCTCCTCGCGTAGGGCTTCCACCTTCACTTTCAGGCGGCGACTCTGTCTTTTGTAGGTGGCCTCGTTGTAGAGCACCGCCACCTTGGCCTGTATCCCGAAGACCTCCTTGCGGGTAACGTACACGCGTTGACCTTCGATGTCGGCATAGCGATTCAGCCGGACCCCGGTGAGATCCTTGTGATGTGAGGGTACCAGGCTCCCGACTACCCTGAGCTTTAGCTCCGAGGCCTTCTCCACGTTGGCCTTGGAGTTATTCCCCTTATCGAACACCACGGTCAACTCCCGTGTACCCTGGGTCAAGGCCAGATAGCGGTTAACGAGATCCGTCATCGCTTCGGGGAAGAGCCGGGCATCAGAACGCCGACCGTGGTACAAGGTGTGTAACAACGGTAGACCAGAGCCC
>DFND01000041.1:0-8768 GCA_002375895.1 Firmicutes bacterium UBA3576 | reverse complement strand
GTTGTGCCCGGTTTGAGCCAGGAAGCTATCCGTAGTAGGGGAGATGAAGGTGAAGAAATTGGTGGTATCATAAAGAACACAGTCCAGGGGTACCTGGTACTGTTTGAGCACCTGCCGCCAGATCCCCTCTTCAATCCGGTAGATAACATCGTCACTAAAGAGCTCGTACTCATCGATCTCTCCCCGAGCCAGTCGCTCCTTCTGTGTCCGCACGTCGTCTTCTGATAAGATCAGATCGAAATTGTCCCAGAAGTTCTGGCTGGTAAGCAGATCCGGGTCGATACCCAGCTTCTCCGGCAGGACCGTCTGTTTGATCCAATCCCGAATCCCGTTACGGCTGGTAGGGTGAGCGATCTTGTTGAGTACTGCAATCAGGATGTACTGGCCAACCGTGAGGCCCTGGTTCCGTTTGCGTACGTGGCTATCAATTACCTCCACCAGCCCAATCTCCTCGGCGACGCGTAGAGCGGCGGAGACAAGACCGAATTCCTTCTTGCTGACTTCCTGGGGTCGCTGACCTGCCTGGATCTTCTCCAGGATCTGCCTGGCAGTGCCCAGATAGACATCCCGCGACTTCACCTTGCTCTTCCCGGAGCCGGGTCCCTTGCCCTTGTCGGATGGATTTACCTTCACCCGATAGGTTTCGTGGTAGTAGTAGACGGGCTCCGGACACCCCCGGGGTTGCCGGCGGACTATGGTTGCCATCTCGCATCCCTCCGCGTGGTGGTAGGTGCTATTACTACCTGCTTTGTATATTCTGCATCACCGTGGCAACTCCTTCTCGTCATAACTGTCACTACACAGGAATCTACCAAAAAGCCTGACCCTCAACCCTCTCAGGCGTTAGCCCTTTCTAATGGCGAAAGTCAGGCTAAAGCAACAGGGGCGGGGAGCGGATCTTTCTAATGGGCCCCGCCCGTCGTCCCCCTTATGCCCGCCTCTGTGTCCTTCCTCCGCCAAGCGTTGAGCCTCCTCATCTCTCCCAAGTTCTCCAGCGTAGCTTGGCGTTTCAGCATCAGGAGCACTTCCTCTTCCCACCCCTCCCTTTCGAGATGAAGCACTGGTAACCTCTGATGAGCGAGCAACCTTAAGCGCTCAAGGCCCCGCCGAACTTGAGGCGCCATCAGTGAATCAAGGGGCTCTCAGTGCCTTGGGGTTGCTGTTTTAGTTGAGGGACCCATTATGCTTTTGAAGAGCATCTCCCACCTGGTGTCAGGGCGATTTGCCGTGTTACCCAGTGGAGGGCCATCCGGATGGGCAGGCACCCCCCTCCTAAGTCCCGCATACACTAGTTCGAGATCACTTGCAGGAGGTCGGGGCAAGTGGGTCCAGGAAGAGTCAAAAGGGTCTTTCCCGGAGGTAACACCGGCAGGGGGTTTTATTCCTTCTATCACTACATAATCAGGCCTGACGCCAAGCGGATCTTCGTGATCAAGGGCGGTCCGGGTGTGGGCAAGTCCACCTTCATGAAGCGCCTCGGCGAGGCCATGCTGGAAAGGGGGTACGATGTAGAGTTCCATCATTGCTCCTCCGACAATTCCTCCTTAGACGGCGTTGTCTTTCCCACTATTTCCGTGGCCCTCATTGACGGGACGGCTCCTCACGTTGTTGACCCCAGGAACCCCGGAGCCGTCGATGAGATCATCCACCTGGGTGATTTCTGGAACGAAGCGGGCATGAGGAAGCACCGAAGGGAGATCATACGGCTCAACCGTGAGGTAAGTCAGCTTTTTGACCGGGCTTACCGCTTACTCCGCGCGGCGAGCGTCGTCTACGCCGGCTTGGAGGAGGCCAATTGTGAGGCCATGAACTTCGGCCGCGCTAATGTCATGGCCAGCGAGCTCGTTGAGGCCGTTCTTGGCCATAGAAAGGCGAGCGAAAGGCCAGGGTATGGGCGTCATCTGTTTGCCAGCGCCATCACGCCCGACGGGATGGTGAACTATCTGGATACCATCCTCGCGCCCATGGAGCAGAAATACGTAATAGAGGGCGGGCCAGGCACCGGGAAATCCACTCTGCTGCGCAAGGTGGGCAATGCGGCCACAGAGGCGGGGCTCGACGTGGAGTTCTATCACTGTGCCCTGAACCCCGATAAGGTGGAGCACGTGGTGATACCCGAAATTGGGGTGGCCCTCACCAAGTCCATTGAGCCGCACACCTACCGGTCGGCCCCCGAGGACGTGGTGATCGATATGGACCGCTGCCTGGACCGAGGGGTCGTGGCCCGTAACCGCGAGGTCATGAGGGAGCATGAGGTGGTATTCTGGGACCTCTTCAACCGCGCGGTGAGGTATATAAGCTTGGCCAAGAGGGCCCACGATGAGATGGAGACCTATTACATCCCCAACATGGACTTTGAGGCCGTGGATAGGCTCTGGCAGAGCACCCTGAGGCGTATCCTCGACTACGCCGAGGAGGTCCAGTTGGCGGGACGTTGATCTTCGTCTCAGCATCCCGAGGGCCCCGGGCCGGCCGCAGGTAGGCTTGACCTCTCCGCCGCCCGGGCCCTCTCCCTGAGCCTCGAGGGGCCCTCCTCGGCCTCCCTCCGTCCTCTACTTAAGCTCGTCTCGCCTCCTAAAGGCGCGATATCAATTTTTTTTCCAACTATTTAAGCAGCGTTATCGCCCCTGTTTCACAGTGATACTTACCTGTTCGAGTGACACACCGACCGAGCTCTACATAAGATATCGTAGACTTCGCCCCGAAGAAGGAGGTGTAGGCGAGTGGGCTTTAAACTTCTCCGAGTTAACGTAAGAGGGTTGGAGGCCAACGAGCAACGGGAACTCAAGCTTGTGCTGGAACCTGAGGACCGGGCCGTGATTCACGGCATCGTCAAGTTCCCGGACGGCAGGCCGGTGGAGGGGGCCGTCGTTAAGCTCTTCCACCAGCCGACCAGAGACCCGTGTAAACTGGTGCCTATTACCTTCGCCTTTACCGACAAGTGTGGCCAGTTTCTCTTCGGAGTACCATCCGGCCTCAATTTCGTGATCAAGGTGTTCCTGTTGGAGCATGAAGACCCCGATCCGCCGGAGTGCTAAGGGCTGTGAAGGCGGGCCTCAAGCCTGCCTTCCTACATAGGCTCATTCAGAGGTGCCAAGGGCCGTTGATCGTCGCCTGTCATCAACCGAATTACCTGCCGTGGCTCGGCTACTTTCACAAAATGGCCGCTTGTGATGTGTTCGTCATCCTGGATGACGTGCAGTTTCCCCGCCGAACCTACACCACCCGGGCGATGGTACGCGACAAGAGGGGAGTGGTGAGGCTTACCATTCCCGTTCAGGGCGCACAGCGGAGGCAGCTGATAAGAGACGTCCGACTGTGCGAACCGGAACGGAACCTCAGAAAGCATCTTAGGACTCTCAAGCACTGTTATTCCAAGGCACCGTATCTCTCGCACTACATGTTTTTTATGGAGAGCATCTTGGCCGCGATACCGGACCGCCTTCTGGATCTCAATATAGCCTTCATTGAGCTGATAAGGAACGCCCTGGGCATATCGACCCCTCTCGTCCTCTCATCGTCGCTGGGAATCGGAGCCGATGTCTCCAAGACCATGCGGCTCCTGCAAATTTGTCGGGAGGTCGGCGCCAAGGTCTATCTCTCGGGCCAGGGCGCCCGGGCCTACCTGGATGAAGGGCTCTTCCAAGACGTAGGCGTTGTGCTAAGGTACCAAACCTTTAAACACCCAGTCTACCGGCAGTGTCACCCGGGATTCATCCCCAACCTTTCGGCGCTCGACCTCCTGTTTAACTGCGGGGATCGCAGCCCGACCCTGCTGATGGGGGATACACGATGAGGGTGGCCTTCTTAAATTCCCATCCCGTATGGACCATGGGGTTGCCCTGGGGGTTTCGGGCCCTGGGGCACGAAGTGGTTATACCCAAGTCCTTTCAACGCGACTACTTCGCGTTCTTTATGCAGACCTTCGCCCCAGAACTCCTGATCCTGGTCGGCTGGACGCAGGATTACGTTGACGAAAACGTCCGGGTGATTAGAGAGGCCGTGAAGGAGTACGGTGGGTTTTGCGTCTACTGGTCGGTGGAGGATTTTTACCACCTTCACCGTTGGTCCCTCCCCTTCGTCAGACGGCTGAACCCCGACTTCGTCTTCACCATCAACGCCAGCTGCGTCAAATCCTATGAGGCCATCGGCATTCCCGCAGCGCACCTCGAATTCGCCTGTAACCCCGACTTTCACCGCCAGAGGTCCCCGGTTGAAGAGTACCGGCACGACATCGTGCTGGTGGCCAACGCCCACGATTTCTGGAACAGCTACAGGGGCGAGAGCATGCGCCACCTGCTCAAGCCCCTGCTCGGGAACTACGACGTGGCCGTCTGGGGGAAGGGCTGGGATGCCCTACCCGCGGAGGCTGGCCTGACGGTGCCGCCCGAGATGGTTAAGGGCCCGGCGCCCTACTTGGAGACCCCGAAGATCTACTCATCGGCCAAGATAGTCCTGGGGCCGCAGAACGAAAACAGGTTCAACACCCAGGTGACCATGCGGACCTTTGAGGTCACCGGCTGCGGCGCCTTTCTCCTCACCTCCCGCACCCAGGCGGTGGAGGCCCTCTTTCGAGACGGTGAGCACCTGGTGATGTCGGACGATCCCCACCTGACCGTCGAGCTGGTACGCCTCTACCTTGAGGATGAGGCCGGCAGGGAAGCTATCGCGGCCGCTGGCCAGAAGCTCGTGTACGAAAAACATACCTATAAACACCGGGCCCAGCGGATTCTGGAGGTCGTAGGGCCGCTCCTGCACGAGCGCGGCAGGGGCGGCCGTAAGAGATTCGCCGGAGCGTCGGTGGAGTCCCTGGAGTGCGCTGAGCTGCAGCCCCCTCGGACTTCGAAGACCCTGAGGTTCGACGGAGCTGTAACCGCGGCCTCGGAAGAGGTGTTCGAGGTCGGTTATGAAGGCACATCGCCTGCTGGACCGAGCGCGCGTGTAGCCCATCTCAGTTTCGACACCAGCGCGCTGCCGCAGGGGGTAGACGTGCTGTCCGCCCGCCTGTATCTCTGGGCGATGCAGTCAGGGCCGGGTTCGGTCGACTGTAGGTTGCTGAGCGAGGGCGACCAGCTGGACGCCTTTCCGACAATCCTCAGGAGGACCAGGCCGGCGGCGTCGGTCTCCGAGATAGTAGCCTCCGGATGGAACCGTTGGGACCTCACCGAGGCCTTCCGGGAATGGTCTGTACGGGGCGAATCCGTGCTCCGGCTGGTTCTCTCTCCCGGCGAATTTCGGCAGGGAAGGAGCGTCTTCCTCGGCCGCGACTGGTCTGGGGATCGGGTCTTCACTCCTAAGTTCGTCGTGGTCTATGTCAGGGATAGTCAGGAGGTGCAAGATGGATCTCTTGAGAGATAGCGCGCGAAGTCTGGGTATCGGAATCGTGTACACGCGAAACAAACGGGTTTTCGCTTCAGCCGGCATCCGGTCCGGACCCGTGCTTAGAGTACACCGATTGTTCAAGGACTGCCCGGAGGAGATCGCCCATGCCCTAATCGGCTTTTACACTGACCCCTCGCTGCGCGAACAGTACAGGGAGATTCTCCTGCAGTACGTGTCCCGAAGGGCGCCCTCGAGCACCCACAGGATCATCCTCAGGGACCCCCCGGTGGAGTTCACGGAAGCCCTTCCCGCGGTGGCCCAGGCCCGTGGCGAGGCGCCGCCCGAGACGGGACGGGGTGCTGCCATAGCCGGCCGCAGCGGGGCGAAGGAGATAGAGCTGGCCATCCAGTCGGTGTACCGCGTCGACTCCGATCGTAAACAGGTGCTCTCTCCGGAGCACCTTTACGTGCCCGACAGCGAGGAGATACGACTGCACATCCAAGTGGCGGAAGTGCCCTTCCGGGCCAACCCAGAGCCGCGAGGAAAGAGGGGGAAGGCGAAGAGCTGAGACTGGTCGGCGTCGGAGGAGAGGGAGGGGGGACCCTTGGAGACCATCGGAATGGGCCTCATCGGAGCGGGCAGGTGGGGGCGCAACTACCTCAGGGTGCTGACCGCCTTGGAGGAGGTTGAGCTTCGCTGGTGCTGCGATACTGATCCCGACCGGGCCGCGCTCGTGGGCCGCCTTTACCCCCGGGTTCGCTATACCCGCTCGAGCGAGGAGGTCCTTAAGGACGCCGACGTCATGGCCGTTGTGATCGCGACTCCGCCGGCCACTCATTACCCGCTGGCGAAGGAGGCTCTCTCGGCGAGCAAACACGTCCTCGTGGAAAAGCCCTTCGCCCTGAGCTACTCGCAGGCCAAGGAGTTGGTCGACATGGCCAGGGCCAGAGGGTTGGTGCTGATGGCGGGCCATATCATGGAATACCATCCCGTGGTCAACTGGGTCAGGGGTTACATCGCCGCGGGGGAACTGGGGAAGCCCCGTTACCTTCACTTCCGTAGAACCAATTACGGCAGGTCACTGGCCGGCGTGAGCGTCCTCTGGGACCTGGTTGTACACGATCTGAGCATTCTTCGCTTCTTGTTGGACGTAGAGCCGTTAATGATAAGAGCTGAGGGCGTCAGTTTCCTCGACCGAGGCGTACACGACGTCGTAGGCCTCACCCTGTGGCTTCCGGAGAACACGCTGGCGCAAGTCGATGCCATGTGGCTGCACCCGGTGGGAGCCCAGACCATGACCGTGATCGGCGAGAAGAGGACGCTGGTGTTCGACGACCTGAGAGCTGGTGACAAGCTCCGCATTTACGACCGAGGCCTTCTGGGGAAGCTGAGAGGCCACCGTCCCCCGGCCTACCGAGGAGACGTCTGGATCCCCTACATCGAGCCGAGGGAGCCACTGCAGAACCAATGCGAGCATTTTCTGCGTTGTGTCCGACGCGGCGAGGAACCGATAACCGGCGCCCGTGATATTCTGTGGGTTATGCAGGTGGCCGAGGCCGCACAGCGGTCTCTAGACCTGGCAGGGCCCCATTAACCTTTGAAAGGAGGGTGGATTATGGGCCTTCGACTTAAGAGGATCGATGTGAGGGCCATGAAGCCCAACGAACAGAGAGACCTGGAGGTTGTGCTCGTGCCAGAGACCCGAGCCCTTATCCACGGGACGGTTCAATTCCCGACCGGCCTGCCCGTGGAGGGCGCTGTCGTGAAGTTGTTCAAGCGGACCCGTGACGCCTGTAAGCTGATCCCCATCGGCTTCACCTTCACCGATGACTGTGGCCAGTTTATGTTTGGGGTCGAATCTGACGTCGACCTAGTGATCAAGGTCTTCTTCTTCGAACGGGAGGTACCGGAACCGTATGATCCCTAGGCTGGCGGCGGGCCGGGCGTCTGCTGGCTGAGCCGAAAGGAGACCTCGCGGTGGGTTGTTCCTGGACCTATGAACACTACGCCTTCTGCATACGGAAGGCGAGATCCCTTGGCTATGTCTTTGCTCGCTTCATGGACATTCGGGATTACGACGCAGCCCAACGTCTCATCATTCTAAGGCACGACATCGACCTCTCGATTAGCAGAGCCCTGGCCCTGGCTCGGCTGGAGAGAGAGCTCGGCGTAACCGCCACCTACTTCGTACGCGTGCACGCCCCCACCTACAACATCTTCGAGTACAGGACCTATCGGGCCCTGCGCGAGATCCTCGGCCTGGGGCATGAGATCGGTCTGCACTTCGAAGCGATGGACTTCTCTCATATCACCGGCCAAGACCCCCGCGAGGTCTTCATGCGGGAGAAAAGGGTGCTGGAGACGGTTCTGGGCATTTCAGTCGTATCGGCGGCCGCACACGGGGAACATGCCCCAGCTGGCCCAAGGCACAACCGCGATTTCTTTAACTGTGTGCCCAAGGAGGCCGTCGATATCTCTTACGATGCCTACGAGCCGCTGTTCACCAGAGATATGAAGTACCTGTCCGACAGCGCCTACCGGTGGCGGGAGGGGTGTATGTGTAACCACATCGGGAAGCATCCGAGGATGCATATCCTAACTCATCCCGTCTGGTGGTTCCGGGAGCATCCCTATGAGTGACCTTCGCGCTGGAGAGTGATCGGGGTGCCAGAACAAGGGTGCGGACATGGTCCGCTCATAGAACACGGGGCCGTCGTCCACGAGGGCGTGAGCCTGGGTGATAATGTCAGAATAGGCGCCTATAGTGTAATTTACGAGGGTACGGTCCTGGGGGATGGGTGCGAAGTTCAGCCCTACTGTCTCATCGGGCTGCCTTCACCCAGCTGCCACGGGCGTACTGAGATCGGGAGGGGCGCCTTGATCCGATCGGGGACGGTCATATACGCGGGGGTCACCGCCGGAGCCGGGCTCCTGACCGGACATAACGCCCTCATCCGCGAAGGTGCCCGGCTTGGCGACAACGTGCTGGTGGGAAGCCAAGCCGTTATCGATGGAGACGCCGTGCTGGGTTCCGGCGTCAGATTGCAGACGGGCGCTTATGTTGCGCGCAGGGCCGTGCTTCGAGACGCTGTCTTCATGGGGCCGTACTCCTGCACGACCAACGACCGGGAGATGGTAGCGGGCTCGGTGCTCGTCGGCCCGACCTTAGAAGCTGGGGCCCGGATTGGCGCTCACGCGGTGATCTTGCCCGGCGTCAGGATAGGTGCTGGGGCGGTTATAGGGGCTGGGGCGGTGGTGACCAGGGACGTCCCCCCCGGCAAGAGGGCCAAGGGGGTTCCAGCGTCCTGGAGCTGAAGGGCACTCCCGGTTGCCCCTCTTTCCGGATATCGGCCCGCGGCCTATGCCCGGGCCCTTCCTGGTGCGCCCGGCATGGGCGTTGTCTATAGGGTGAAAGTCCCGAGTAACGAAGGTAGCAGTAGTTGTTA
>DFND01000049.1 GCA_002375895.1 Firmicutes bacterium UBA3576 | reverse complement strand
AGCCATTAGCATCTGGATCCCCATGCGGTCTCTGGAAGCCGAGTTACGGACGGACACCATCTGGCAGCTGGTGTTTACCTTCGTGCTCATAGCGGGGAGCGTCGTCGCGGTCTACGTGATCATGACCTCCATGGTCTCGCGGCCTCTTCGAGAGCTCACCGAGATGGCCGTGGCCCTGGGACGCGGAGACCTGGACGTAGCGCGTAGAGACATAGACGCCGTGGGCGAGATAAGGGTTCTGGCCCGGGCCTTCCAGTCCATGGCCGTGCGGCTGAAGGGCTTTTACCACAAGCTCGAGGCCGAGGTGGAGGGCCGAACCCGTGAGCTAACCAAGCAAAAGGAGGAGCTCCGGCGCGCCTACGAGGAGCTGGCGAAGAGCAGCAGAATGAAATCCACCTTCCTGGCGAGCATGAGCCACGAGCTGAGGACTCCCCTAACTGCTATAATCGCCTTCGCCGAACTAATGCTTGAGGAAATACCGGGTCCGCTGAACAAGCGACAATCGGAGTATCTTCAGGGTATCATGAACAATGGCCGGCGGCTGTTGAACATCATAAACGACATCTTGGACCTGGCGAAAATCGAGGCGGGCAGAATGGAGCTCAAGGTGTCGACCTTTCAGATAGAGGGGCTTATAGACGAGGTAGTGCGGAATATGATGCCTCTGGCCGTGAAGAAGGACATCACCGTGGAGGTCAGTTGTCCGGTCCTCCCGGCCATAACTGCCGATAGGCGAAAGATCGGGCAGGTGCTCACCAACCTCGTGGGGAACGCCATCAAGTTCACGCCCCCGGGCGGTAGGATCGATATCAAGGCGAGATACGACCCCTGCAGGCAAAGAGTGGTTATCTCCGTCAAAGACACGGGGATAGGGATAAAGCGAGAGCTTCAGGATGTAATCTTCGACGCCTTTTTCCAGGCCGACTCGTCGAGCACCCGAGAGTACAAGGGAACGGGCCTCGGCCTCAGCCTGGCGAAACACTTCGTGGAGATGCACGGCGGGAGCATCTGGGTGACCAGCGAACCCGGGCGGGGGAGCAGCTTTTCCTTCGCCTTGCCCATAGATCTTGGCGGGGAGGTGTCGACGGATGAGCGGTAGCAAGGTGCTCGTAGTGGATGACGAGCCGGAGATACTCACCATTGTGGAGCATCGGCTCGTCAAGGAAGGCTACACCGTTGCCACAGCTGCAGACGGAGAGGAGGCGCTAGAGACCTTCGATTCTTTCAAACCGGACATCGTGATCCTCGATCTGATGTTGCCCAAACTGGATGGTTTTGAGGTCTGCCGAAGGCTCAGAGCCCGGTCGTCGGTCCCTATACTCATCCTGTCCGCCAGGAATGACGAGATAGATAAGGTGGTTGGCTTCAGAATGGGCGTCGACGACTACGTGACCAAGCCCTTCAGCCCCTCCGAGTTGGCCCTGCGAGTTGGGGCTGTTCTCAGACGGACAAATAGGCCGGACCGGAATGAGCAAGAAGAGGTCGTAGAGGTCGGGGGTCTGCGGATCGACAGACGACGTCGTAAGGTTACGGTGAACGGTGAGAGTGTGGACCTCACGGTCAAGGAGTTTGAGCTCTTGTGGTTCCTGGCCTCCAACCCTGAGCTGGTGTTCACACGCGAACAACTGCTCAGCCAGGTCTGGCAGAGCAACTATCCCGAAGACCGCAACAATGTCACGGTACTGGTTAGCCGGCTGAGGGAGAAGATAGAGGACGATCCGTCTAATCCCAGGTATATCAAGACTGTGTGGGGGGTTGGTTACAAATTCGAAGCCTGAGAGGGCAGGGACAAAGCGAGGAGCAAGAGGACACATCGCCAGGTTGGCCTAAGATTCTTGCGCTCTGCGTTGGTTATCATATATGACGAACTATCGGTTAATCGTCGGCGGTTTATCTGAGGACCCCTCTAACGCGGGCGGGCCCGGCCGAAAGGGTCGGGCCCGCCTCTCCTGCAGGTTTTAAAGCCTAGGACAAGGGAATAGGGGTGGGACGGAGAACAGGACCATGAGGGCCCAGGACCGGTACAACACCGGGTCAGTAGGCTGGGCGGGTTCCGGCTCGCCGACCGCGGGAGGCTAGTTTTAGGGCCTGATCTGTGAAAGTTGATACATGACCGAGCCATCACGATACATCACATCCGAGGGGTGATCCGATGAAAAAGCGAGGATTCGCGACCACTGCAGTGCACACCGGCTACGTCGACCCCAGTAGATGGCCTTCGCGGCCGGCCACGACACCTATCTACCAGACTGTCGTGTTCGACCTCCCGGACCTAGAGGTAGTTGACCAGGTCATGGACAGGAGGAGCGAGGGTTATGTTTACACCCGCTTCGGCAACCCGAACACGGCGTCCTTGGAGGAGGTGGTGGCGGCTTTGGAAGGGGCGGAAAGGGCGCTCGGCTGTTCTTCGGGAATGGGGGCGATCACGGCCGTGCTGCTGAGCGGCCTTAGTGCCGGGGACCATATCATCTCCGCTTATGATATATATGGCGGGACCATGGACCTCATGAGGGAGGAGCTGGGCCGACTGGGCGTGAGGACCTCCTTCGTAGACGTCTCCAACCCTGATGAGGTTGAGTCGGCTGTTACCCCCAACACGAAGCTCATCTACGCCGAGACCATATCCAATCCGCTCCTACGGGTGGCCGACCTGGAGATGTTAGCGGAGGTAGCCCGGAGTGCGGGGGCAGAGCTCGTGGTCGACAATACCTTCGCCACCCCTTACATCCTTCGTCCGCTGGAATGGGGGGCGTCGGTGGTGATCCACAGCGCCACGAAATTCATAAGCGGCCATGCGGACGTCATGGGTGGGGTGGCCGCTGGAGAAGCGCAGCGGATAGAGCAGGCCCGGCGGACCTCGATCAACCTGGGCATGACCCTGGACCCCTTTGCTGCTTGGCTCGCGTGCAGGGGCCTCAAGACCCTAAAGCTGCGGGTCGCCGAACAGTGCCGCAACGCGATGGGGGTTGCCGAGTACCTGCAGAGACATCCCATGGTCCTAGAGGTCCACTATCCAGGCCTCGAGACCCATCCGCAACACAAGTTAGCCAAGAAGCAGTTTCAAGGGGGCTACGGAGCGCTGGTGAGCTTCGAGGTTAAGGGTGGCCTCGACGGGGCAGAGGCTTTTATCAAGGGGACGGAGCTCATCAGGTTCACTCCGAGCCCAGGTGATGTATCTACCACCATGGCCCATCCCGCTAAGACCTCTCACCGGGCTCAGACCGCGGCCGACAGGGAGAGGTACGGGATAAGGCCCGGGCTCATCCGGTTATCGGTGGGGATAGAGGATCTAGACGACCTTCTGGCCGACCTGGAGCAGGGCCTGGCGGCCGTGGCACGGCTTAGATGAACTAGCAGTGGGGAAAGCCATGCTCTATGCGTCTGCCTCTTCCGAGATCGGAGTTATGCTGGACGGCGAAACCACTCCGTTAGGGTTCAGGAACCGAGGCGGCAAGATTGAGCAGGGCGCTAGGTGCCCGTGCTGCGCCTTGGCGGTGACAGGGCGAAAGTTCCGTTTCACTACGGCAAAGTATCAGGGCGATAATAGGGCACCTCGAGAGGGTTCGCATTAAGGGCCCGGGCCATGAAGCGCTGCATCGGAGCCCGAAAGTTGGGCCTTGATTAGTACCGAATAAGCCATGGGCCGTGGCGATCCCCTCGTGCTAGGCGAGGAGGTTATCTCCTGCCCTCCAGCCTCCCCTCTTCAAGGTTCTTGACTTGCCCCGTCTCGTAAGTGGGCCTCGCCGACTTTCTAAAAGGAGGACTCTGTGAAGCCCTTTTCGATCGGTGGAGGACACCGCCGGGATAATCACCCGGGCCGAGACATAGTATAGATGAGAACCTCCACGCGAGGGGGGCATCCCGTGAAGCCGGAATTCGAGGACGGTTTTGAGAGGTTCGTCCGGAGGGTCGAACGGGTATTACTGCGTCTTGTGATCCTCAGCCTTGTGCTCTTAGTCGGCGGCCAGGTGTTGCTAGCCGACCCTGATATGGCGGTCTTCCTGAGCACGGTTGACCGTCTAGAGGGGAGGCTGGTTCTCGGGCAACCAGAGGAGGCGGCGGCGCCGGCCGGTGCGGTTCAGGCTCGCATCCTGGGGACCGTGACGGTCATGGTGGTCGACAGGCCCTCAGCCCCGGAAGCCGTGTTGCTGCTGAACGGAGAGAGGGTAGGCGATTTCGCCGAGGGCCTGGTCACCGTCGAGGTTCGGGCAGGGGATGAGCTGGCCGTCCAACTGCCGGAGGGCTACCAGAGAACCCGGTTCAGGGTCGTTGGGGTCACCGGAATGGTGGCTATGCCGCGGCCGGGGAGGGAGGCCGTGGGGTCAAGCGGGATCCTGCCCCTCGGGCGAGTTGAAGGGCGATAAAGAGCCGATCTCGCCTATGTTACGGGCCCTCCTGAGAGGATTCAAGAAGAAAGTGTCGAAGTTGGTAAGGTGTAACGGGAGGAATCGGCATGGCGAGTGGGCTGGTTATCGCTATCGATGGGCCAGCCGGCGCGGGGAAGAGCACAACGGCACGGATGTTGGCCAGGCGACTGGGTTTCCTTTATCTGGATACAGGGGCTATGTATAGGGCGCTGACCCTGAAGGCCTTAAGGTGCGGCGTGGATCCGAAGGAGACGGATGCTCTGACCAGGCTGGCGAAGGAAAGCATCATCGGGTTGAGTCGGAACGACGAACCTTCTGCTGACGTACAGGTCTACTTGGACGGAGAAGAAGTAACAGGGGAGATTCGGAGTCCGGCCGTAAACGCGGCCGTTTCTTATGTTGCTGAGGTGCCAGGGGTTAGGGAGGTAATGACCGAGCTTCAGCGCCAGATCGCCCGCTCAGAGAACATCGTGGCTGACGGGAGGGACATGGGGACGGTAGTCTTCCCAGACGCAACGGTGAAGGTCTTCTTGACGGCGGACCTCATGGAGAGGGCGCGCCGTCGGCACTCTGAGTTAGTGGAGCAGGGATACGAGGTGACCCTTGAGGAGGTCGTCCGAGATATCAGGGCGAGAGATAGATTAGATAGTAGCAGGGCCGTGGCTCCTCTACGGAAGGCGCCTGATGCCGTTGTTATAGACTCAACCCACCTCAGCCCGGCGGAAGTGGTAGACAGGATAGTGGCCCTGTTGCCGACGAAGGAGGTCTAAGGTGACCGTTTTTTACAGATTGATGTGGTTGGTTTTTCAAGCCCTGTTGTTGGTCCTCTTCCGGTGGAGGGTCGAGGGGAGCGAAAGAGTTCCCGCCACCGGAGGGGTCATACTGGCCAGCAATCACGTGAGCTGGTGGGATCCTCCGGTCGTCGGTTGTTCCGTCTCGCGTCCTGTGAGGTTCATGGCTAAGGCAGAGCTTTTTCGCATTCCCGTACTAGGGCCAGCTATAACCAAGTTAGGGGCCTTTCCCATCAGGCGGGGAAAGCCCGATCGGCAGGCGCTCAAGAAGGCCATTAAGTGCATCGAGGCCGGGGAAGTTCTGGGTATGTTCCCGGAGGGGACTAGGATAAGGGGCGAAGAATTGGGCAGGGCACAGGACGGCCTAGGCTACATCGCCCTGCGCACCAACGCGCCGATCGTGCCGGTAGCTATCATCGCCGATTACAGGGTGGGGTCAGAGGTCAAGGTGATTTTCGGCGAGAGCTTCCGGGCTCAGGATGTAATAGACCCCGATCTCGACCGGAAAGATGCCATCAGGATGGTCGGAGAGCGGGTAATGGACTGCATAAAGGATTTGATGGCCAGGGCGGAGGGAAAATAAACTGGAGAGGTGCTCCTTGCGAATCAGGATTGCGCGGCCGACGGGCTTCTGTTTCGGCGTTCGGAGAGCTGTTCGAAAGCTCGAGGAAGCCCTCGAGCGAGGTGAAGAGGTCTGGACCTACGGGCCTATTATACACAACCCCAGGGCGGTGGAGCGCTTCGCGGCTCGCGGAGCGAAGGAGGTGAGCGATCTGGATGAGGTCCCTCCGGGGTCCGTGGTGGTCATTCGGAGCCATGGAGTTGGGCCGGAAGTATACGAACGGGCTAGGGAGCTCAACTTAACGCTCATAGATGGGACATGCCCCTGGGTACGCGCGGCGCAGCGTCACGCCAGCCGGTTCAAGGAAGCTGGGTATCACGTGGTGGTCATAGGACAGAAGGGCCACCCGGAAGTCGAGGGGATCTTCAGCTGGGCTGGCGGCGAGCGCACCGCCACCGTCGTAGCAGACGAAGACGAAGCCCGTAGGTTACCAGCTTATGATAGAATAGGGGTGGTCGTACAGACCACGCAGAGGCCGGAGGTCGCCGAGCGGGTCATAGAGGCCATACGGGCGCGTTGTCCACATGTAGAGGTTCGGAACACCATCTGCGATGCGACCGCTGAGAGACAGGAAGCAGCGCGCCGTTTGGCGACGACCGCCGACGTAATGGTTGTGGTAGGGGGGAGGAACAGCTCTAACACGCGAAAACTGTACCAGATCTGCGAGGGGACCGGAACCCGTAGCTACCTGGTGGAGGGTCCCGAAGAGCTGCGTCCAGAGTGGTTTGGGGGCGCCGAAGAAGTTGGTCTGGTCGCGGGAGCTTCGACTCCCGATTGGATTATCAAGGAGGTTGTAAGGAAGATGGAGGAAATCAAGGAAACGCAGGAAGAGCTCAAGGAGCAAAAGGAACAGGAGGCTGCCCCAGCATCGGAGGAAGCCGAGGGGTCTGTTGCTGCAGGGGAGGAGCTGGAGGAAGAAAGCATGCAGGATACTGAAGCCATCGATTTCACTCCCCTCAAAGAGGGTTCGATAATTAAGGGACGGGTAATCTCGGTCAGCCGGGATAACGTCCTGGTGGATATCGGATACAAGACCGACGGCGTCATTCCAGCGTGGGAGGTCTCGCGTGAGGAGGGTAAGTCCCCGGATGAGGTGGTCAACGTAGGCGATGAGATCGACGTCTACGTGCTCGCAGTGGACGGGCCCGAGGGGATTGTCAGGCTGTCAAAGAGAAGGGCGGATGAGGTGCTCGCCTGGGAACAGCTTGAGGAGGCCTATGAGACCGGGAGGTTAATTGAGGCGCCGGTGGTGGAGGAAGTTAAGGGTGGGCTGATGGTAGATGTCGGCCTGCGGGGCTTCATGCCCGCCTCCCACGTTGAGCGGGGCTATGTCAGCGATCTGAGCCAGTATGTCGGCAAGAACGTCCGGGTCAAGGTCATTGAACTGGACCGGCATAAGAACCGCATTATCCTATCCCAGAAAGTGGTGCTCGAGGAGGAGTACGAAAAGAAGAGGCAGGAGACCTGGGCCACGATAGAGGAGGGCCAAATCAGACACGGTGTAGTCAAGAGTATCACCGACTTCGGTGCCTTCGTCGACATAGGCGGCGTAGACGGCCTCTTGCACGTGTCGGAGCTGTCGTGGGGTCGCGTGGAACATCCCTCTGACGTCGTCCACGAGGGTCAAGAACTTGATGTCATGGTGTTGCGCGTGGACAGGGAGAGGGAGAGGATATCACTTGGCTTGAAGCAGACCCTGCCCGACCCGTGGGTAGATGTGGAGAAGAAGTATCATGAGGGCGAGATCGTGGAGGGGAAGGTCGTTCGGCTCGTCGGGTTCGGGGCCTTTGTAGAACTTGAACCTGGCGTGGAAGGCCTGATCCACATCTCCCAGCTCGCCCGCCGGCGCGTGGCCACTCCCGACGAGGTCGTATCAGAGGGGCAGACGGTAAAGGTCAAGATCCTGAAGGTCAACGCCGAGCAGCGCCGGATCAGCCTCAGCCTCAAGGATGCTCAGCAAGAAGAGGAGAAGAAGCAGATGAAGGAATACATGTCCCGGGATCCGGAGAGGGTCACTCTGGGGGATATGTTCGGTGACCTCCTGGAGGAGACGCGTGAGAGGCTGAACAGTGAGGAATAGGTTCGCCTTCATAACCTTACACTCTGTAGCCGCGCCCTTGGGTGCGGCTGCTTATTGCCTGGAGGTAGCAGAGTGCATAGGCATGACAGGAAGGGAGAACACCTGAAGGCAGCCCTCAAGGTGCCGGCCGGTCCGCTGGAGAGCGGTTTTGATGATGTGCATCTGGTTCCCAGGTGCGTGCCGGAGCTCTCGGAAGCAGAGGTGGATTCGACCATCGAGCTCTTCGACAAACGCCTGTCCTTTCCCGTGATTATTAACGCTATGACGGGAGGAACGAAGGAGACGGGGGAGATAAACCGCGCCCTGGCGGAGGTGGCTTCTAGTGCGGGCGTAGGGCTCGCGGTGGGTTCCCAACGTATAGCCCTGGAGTCGCCAGAAGTCTCGCCTACCTTTCGCGTGGTACGCGAGGTGATGCCCCGGGGATTGGTGATCGCGAACATCGGCGCTGATTGTGCTGTGGAAGAGGCGAGGCGCTGTGTGGACATGCTGGAGGCTGATGCCCTGCAGATCCATCTCAACGCCGCGCAGGAACTGGCGATGAAGGAGGGCGATAGGGGCTTTGCGGGGTGGCTGAGGTCCATCGAGGCCGTGTGTTCGTCCCTCGAGGTCCCCGTGATCGCCAAGGAAGTGGGGTTTGGGATCGACTTCTCTTCGGCCTCACTTTTGAGGGAGGCGGGTGTGGCAGCTATCGACGTGGGAGGTGCGGGAGGCACCAACTTCGTCGCCATCGAGGACTACCGTTCGCCTGACGGCGTCAACGCCTCGCTCTTTAGCTGGGGAATGTCGACGGTAACGAGTCTGGTGGAGACCAGGTGTGCTGTGGACGGCACCCTGCCGGTGATCGCCTCGGGAGGGGTGCGTAGCGGGCTGGATGTGGCGCGTGCCATAGCCCTCGGGGCCGCGTGCGTGGGTATGGCCGGCCCGCTGCTCAAAGCGCTGTCCGATGGCGGACAGGCCGCCCTCGACGCGGAACTGGACAGCATCTGCCGGGGGCTGTTACGGGTAATGATCTTGACCGGTTCCCGGGACATCGCCGCGCTGGCCAATGCGGCCGTGGTCGTCAGGGGGCCATCCGGCGCCTGGCTAGAACGGCGCGGCTTCGGCCGCGTTCTCGACGAGATGGCCCGGCGGCGATAGCCTCTCCGTACCGTATATTTCAGCCTCCCTGTGACAACCTAGTCATTAGAATGCAACACAGGGAGGTTCAAAAATGCCGGTCGGGAGTATTGCCCTGCTCATCGCGATCGTACTGGTATATTTCGGCCTTGCTCATCGAGTCCTCGACCGCATGCGCTTGACGGACCGGCAGGCGCTGCTCATCCTGCTGGCCTTGATCGTGGGCAGTTTCATAGATTTCACCCTGTTGACGAGACCTATCGAGCTTATGGTGAACGTGGGCGGCGCGATCGTGCCCATCGCCCTTGCTGTGTGGCTCCTGGCCACCGCTGACTCGCCAACCGAGAAGGTGCGCGGGACCGTGGCGATATTCGTGACTGGCGCCGCCATCTACGCGCTGGCGAAGATCATCCCCCCTGAGCCCACCGACAATCCCTTTCTTGACCCCAGTTACGTCTTCGCCGGGGTAGCTGGAGTAGTGGGGTACCTCTCCGGGCGGTCCCGTCGTTCGGCCTTCATCGCGGGAATGATGGGCATCGTCCTAGCCGATCTGGCCCAGATGACTGAAAATTTGATCGCTGGCATTGCAGCCCGCACGTGGCTTGGTGGAGCGGGGGTCTTCGATACGGTGATCCTGGCCGGGCTGCTGGCCGTCGTCTTAGCTGAAGTCGTGGGGGAGACCGCGGAACGTCTGGTCCGCACCGGTGAGGAGCGTTCGGAGGCATCACGCCGCGACCCTAACAGGGAAGGGGATGGTACCTCATGATCTTCCGCCTCCTTCTGGTCCTGTCGGTGTGCCTGCTCGTCGTGAGCGCGGGGCAGGTCCTGGCCCACGATGAGCTTGAGGATGGATATTTCCTCGTCATTGACGAGGAGGGCAGGGTCGTCCTGGAGACGGGCATCGTGGTCAACGTGGGCGACTCCTTCATCGATGCCGATAACCGCAAGTGGGAGATTTACCGGGTGGAGGGTAGGACCGCCTTCGCGCGTAGCGCCGGAGTGGTGGACCTCCTGGGCTCGGAGAATCCCACCTGGTTTGAGGGCTTCCTCGCTTGGTGGCGGGGGCTAGTACAGCGGGTCTACCCGGTTCAGGGAGAAGGCCAGAGGGTCGTGAGCATCTATCACACTCACACTGCCGAGTCCTACGAGCCCACGGACGGAGCGGCCTTTAAGAGGGAGGGCGGCGGAATCCTGGAGGTGGGGGAGGCCTTGGCTGAGGCCCTGAGGGATAAGGGCATCGAGGTCATTCACGACAAGACCAATCACTCGCCCCAGGATGCCGCGGCTTACGATCGTTCGAGGCGGACCGTGAGCAAGTTATTGCGGAGAAACCCGGATCTCATCCTCGATGTACACCGCGACACGGCCAGGCGGGCGGCCTACGAGGACCAGGTTGCGGGACAGGAGATCACCAAGGTCATGATCGTAGTGGGGAGGCAGAATCCCCAGATGTCAGCAACTCTCGGCCTCGCCAAACGTATGAAGGCCGAGGCGGATGAGGTACACCCCGGGCTGATTAAGGGCATCTTCTTCGCGAAGGGTAAGTACAATCAGGATATGAGCCCCCGAGTCCTGCTCATTGAGGTGGGGTCCCACACAAATGACCGTGAGGATGCCGAGAGGGGCATAGCCCTGCTCGCTGACGTGATCCCCACCCTCGTCGGCGTGGGAGCCCCAGGGCCCGGACAGTCCGCCGGCGAGACGCGGGGCAGTTTCAACGCCCTCTGGTGGGTGCTCGGGCTGTCCGTGCTCGGTGTCGTAGGCTACCTCTTGGTCAGCACTGGCAGCTTAAAGGAGGCCAGAGAGAAGCTCTCGCGTTATTTCAGCACGGAGTTCAAGGACGTTGTTCGCCTGGGTCGGCCGGAGGGTGACAGGCGAGAGGGGCGAGAGCAGGCAGGTAAGTCAGGGGAACGGCGACCGGACCGGGATGGTGAAGGATGATGGACCACGGCCCGGCCATTGCGGCCGGCGTAGTGGCCGGAACCATCGCGCGGTGGTTGATGCTGTGCATAGACTACCGAAATTATCCGGGCTTTCCCCACGGTTATGTCACCCACATGTCTCTGGGCTTCATTGCGGCCTTTCTCGGAGCGGTGGCCGTTCCGGCGCTCGTGGAGGGCGAGTTCACGGCGGTGACCTTCCTGGCCCTGGCAGCTCAACAGTTCAGGGAGGTGCGCGCCCAGGTCAGGGAGAGCCTCGAGCTTATAGACGCGCATGAGCTGATCAAGCGGGGGCCTAACTATGTCGATGGCATTGCGCGGGCGTTTGAAGCCAGAAATTACCTCGTAATGATGGTTAGCCTGCTCACGTCAAGCCTCTGGGACCTCATCGGCCCCCCTGCGGGCTTGGCGGGGACGGCTCTCGGATTTCTGGTCGCGCGTGGTTTTATGCGGGGTAAGCGCGTTGGCGATATCGCCAACATCAGAGAGGGACGTCTTCGATTTGACGGGCCCAACTTGTACGTGGACCATATTTACATTATGAACGTGGGCTTGCCCGAGATGCGCGAGGCCGTGTTGAAGTACGGGCTCGGGGTGCTCATAGAGCCCATTCACGAGGACGCGAGGGATACCCTCAACAACCCCGGTCAGAGGCAGGCGATTGTGCACGACGCGGCTCGCTATCTCGGGGCGCGAAAGGATATTGCAACGCCGGAGTTTACCCCTCTCATAAGGAAGGATGTTGAGACCGGGACTCTAGGCATGGTTATCACCCCCATGGAACGGGATGTGAACCAACTCCTGGCGGCGATCAAAAGGGTGCCAGTCCTGGAGACTGCCAAAGGCACCTCGATGCACACGCGAATAGGGAGGAGAGCAGCTGACTAATGGGGGGAAACAGTTGGACGTCAGGTCGGTACAATCGATAGCAGCGATAATCACCAACCAAAGAGATGCCGTCTCCGGAGGAGCGCCAATTTTTTTTGTACAGGATGACGAAGAGAGACAGAGAGTGGCCTTTCTTATCGGCAGGCTCCTGGACGGAATGGTACACGACCTCGGCAATGGGATCTTCATCGTCGTCAAGTACTGAGGTGGTGTGGTTTGAACATCGTATACCATTGTTACGGTGGGGCTCATTCGTCAGTGGTGACCGCATGTATTCACCTCGGGCTGCTGCCGCAAGACCGCAAGCCGTCAGCGGAGGAGTTGTTGGCAGCGCCCCTCTTCGATCGTCCGAGATCAGAAGATCACGGCGAGATTCAGCTCCTGGGACGGGACTCCCGCGGGAACAACGTCGCAGTCATGGGACGACGTCACGCCTGGCCGATCCTTCGGCGGGTGTTTGCCGACATCTGCCGGATCTACGGCATTGAGCCGGGCGCTACGCGCTTTGTCGATGCCTCTGGCCGTATCAATAACCTCATGCGGGTGGGCGGATTTCTCTCGCGAACCCTGGGTGTGGTGACCCTGGGTCGGCCCATGGTCGTGGCTGGAACCTTGAGGGCCTACGAGGGATTGAGAGAACTGGCTCTGGCGGTGAAAGATGGTCAAGAGACGTGAGAACCGCCGCGGGCCCTCCCGTAGCCAAAAGCGACTGTTCTTTCAAGGTTACGGGGGAGATCACTCCTCGTTGATCGCGGCGGCCATCTACCTTGGTCTTCTGCCGGGCGACCGCGTCCCAAGCCAGGCTGAGATCCTGAGCCTAAGACACTTCGACGGTCTCAGCAATGATGAGCTGGGGAGGGTCCTTTTTCTCGGGACAGACGAGCGAGGAATTGACGTTTACGTGATCGGTTCTGGTCCGGCGCGGGATATGGTGCCGCGAGCGGTAAGGAGTTTCCTGGGGCTCAACGGCCTTGAGCCCGGGCTGGCCGAATTCGTGGACTGTTTACCGCTGGCCGGTCTCCTCACTCGAGCAGGCGGGTTCTTATCGCGCCGCCTGGGCCTGATTTGGATCGGTCGAAACCTGGCTGCTTACGGCATCCGCCGCAACTATCGGCGATTTGTTGGGCTGGCTCAGTCAGTTCGTGACCGAGTGCGCGGGAAACCTTGACGTGTCTTGCCCCTTGGTGGATAATTACTACGTCAAGGGGTGGGATAGTGAGGCGAAGTGGTGCGGTTATCACGAAAGTGGACAGAGGCAGCCCGGCCAGCCTGGCCGGGCTGTGCGTGGGCGATGAGATCGTTCGGATAAACGGTGAGCCGATGCGCGATATCATTGATTATAGGTACGCGATGGCCGACGAGGACTTGCTCATCGAGGTACGGCGTCCTGACGGTTCGCGGAGTAGCGTGCGGATTGTGAAGGAGCTCGATGAAGACCTGGGCCTTGAGTTCGCCGACGTGTTGTTCGATGGTACCAAGATCTGCGAGAACGACTGTGAGTTCTGCTTCGTAAAACAATTACCCAGGGGCGTCCGACCGTCCCTGAGGTTACGTGATGACGATTACAGGTTGTCCTTTCTTTACGGGAATTTTATAACCCTGACGAACATGACCGATGGTGACCTCGAGCGGGTGAAGAGGTGGCGCATTTCGCCGCTATACGTATCGGTTCATACCTCTGACCCCGAGCTCAGAGCTAGGATGTTCCGAAATAGCAGGGCGGCGGAGGTGTTGGAACGGCTAAGGGATCTCGTCGAAGCCGGCATAGAGATTCACGCCCAAGTTGTTCTCGTGCCGGGGTGGAACGATGGGGCAATCCTAGAGAGGACGATAGACGACCTTGCGGAGTTGTGGCCAGGCCTCAGGAGCCTGGGGATCGTGCCGGTGGGGCTCACCAAGTTCGGTCTGGAGAAGTTCAAGGGAGTGAGGCCCTTTGCCACAGAGGATGCCCGTCGTGTTCTGGATACGGTCCTCAGCTGGCAACGTGAACTGTTACGGCGGCTTGGCAGCCGGGTGGTCTTTCCCGCCGACGAGCTGTTGGTGCTGGCGGAGGAGGAGGTCCCACCTATAGAGGAATACGAAGACTTGTGGCAGCTTGAGAACGGGATAGGGATGCTGGCCGTACTCAGGGACAACCTGAGGCGAAGTGCGCCGGGGGCCTTCTCCGGCTCGGTGGTCGTTACGGGAACTGCCGCGGCGCCGTTCCTGCGCAGTTGGCTCGCCGCAGAGGGAGCGGCTGTGTATTCTGT
>DFND01000021.1:755-11225 GCA_002375895.1 Firmicutes bacterium UBA3576 | reverse complement strand
CTCTTCCGATGACGTCGCGGCCGACCATCATGCGTGATATCTCAGCCTCAGTCACGTCGCTGGTGTTGACGGTGCCCATGACCTTACCGCCGCGCAGAACGGTTACCCGGTCGGTTATCGCCTTTACTTCCCGGAGCTTGTGGGAAATGAAGATGATGGTATGTCCCCGGTCCTTGAGATTTCGCAGGGCATCGAAGAGCTCCACGGTCTCCTGAGGCGTCAGCACCGCGGTGGGCTCATCGAGCACCAGGACCTCGGCCCCGCGGAGCAGCGCCTTTAAGATCTCCACCTTCTGCCGCATCCCCACCGGAATGTCCTGCACCCGAGCCTTGGGGTTGACCGGGAGATTATACTTCTCAGCCAGCTCGGCGGTCGTCTCCACTGCCTTCCTCCAGTCGAAGAACAGACCACGCCGCGGCTCGACGCCCAGCACCACGTTCTCCGCCACGGTCAAGGATGGCACCAGCATGAAGTGCTGATGGACCATCCCGATCCCGTGGGAGATGGCGACGTGGGGCGAAGTGATGCTAACCGACCTCCCCTTCAGCAGCACTTCGCCTTCATCGGGGCGTTCGAGGCCAAACAGCACCTTCATCAAGGTCGTCTTTCCCGCGCCGTTTTCGCCCACCAGAGCGTGAATCTCGCCGGGCCTGACGGCGAAGTCGACGCGGTCGTTGGCCAGGACCCCGTTGGGATAGACCTTCGTTATGCCTCTCATCTCTAAGATGAAGTCCATAAGATCCCTCCAGGCCACGTCTCTTGAGGCGCCGGCCGGGCCGAATGGGTACAGGACATCGATAACCGCGCCCGAGAGGAGCCTAGACCCCCCACAAGCCCGGCCAACGCGCCGGGCTTGTGGGAGCTAGGCCTCAAGAGCGCTCTGTGCCCCATCTCCGGATCGAGCTCGCCGAGGATCTTCGCCAGCCCGCGCCTTACGGTTTCACGGAGTTCCGGATCTCGTCCAGAGTCTTGGTGTCCATTCCGAAAGCCGTATCGACGGTGATCTCGCCGCTGATTATCTTGGCCTCGAGCTCCTCGAGCCTCTGCTTGAACTCCTCAGGAACTAGCTCCTCGAAGAACTCGTTGTGCGCTAGCCCAACGGCCTCTTCCTTGAGCCCGAGATTCTCGGCCTTGCCCCACTCGAGGCTCCCCTCTTTATATAGCCTCAGAGCGCGCAGGAGCGAGTTGTCGACGCGCTTGAGCATCGAGGTCAGAATCAGGTTGGCCTTCTCCGGATCGGAGTCCTTGAAGAGCATCGCCTGGTCTGAATCGACGCCGATGGCGTACCGGTTCTTCTCCTTGGCCGCATCAAGCTGTCCGAGCCCGGTCTCACCGGCCACGTTGAAGCCGATGTCAGCACCGAGTTCGTACTGGGCCAGCGCCATCTCCTTGCCCTTGGCCGGGTTGGCGAAGTCGCCGACGTAGGAAATGGCCACCTTGATGTCAGGATCGACGTACTTGGCCCCCTGGATGTAACCGACCAGGAAGTCGTTGATCACGGGGATGTCCATGCCGCCCAAGAACCCGATGATCTTCTCCTCGTTGGCCAGCGGCATATCCGAATTGGTCACCATAGCCGCCAGGGCGCCGGCCAGGAAGGAGCCCTCGTTCTGCTTGTACAGGATCGAGTAGACGTTGTCCAGGTTCCCCTTGCTGTAATCGACGGCGGTATCGAAGATGATGTACTTCTTATCCGGGTGCTGAGGAGCGATCTTCTCCAGGTACTCGGTCATCTGCCACGTGCCGACGATGATGATATCCCAATCCTGATCGGAGATATCGGCCAAGGTCGGCTCCCACTTGCTCGGGTCGTAACCCATTTCGATGACCTTGCCCTCGATCCCCAACTCCTCCTCGGCCATCTTCATACCGTTGTTGGCCGAATCGAAGAAGGACTTATCGCCCAGGGTACCGTTGATCAGCAGTACCACCTTGAGGGGCTCTTCGCCGTTGCCAGTCTCGTCAGGTGCGCTCTCGTTGGACTGACCACAGCCCAAGACCAGCGCTCCAACCAGAACTAACACCAGCAGAAGGGCTATGCGCTTTCCCATTCCAAATTCCTCCTTAGTTGTCCTTTTGTCTTCGGTTCCTGCCACGTCATCCTCTTACGAGCTCTGCCTTTACGACTGTAGAGGTCCTCTCAAGGAAGGCGACTCACCCGTAACCGAGCGCTGTGCCCGAGGGTCGGGGGACCCTTTGTGCAAGCCTGTGACGCCAACTATTCGGTAACGGCATCAATGAACATCTGGGCGACCCTCTCTGCATCTACATCCAGGCAGACCTTGGCGTTCGGTTCCCGCCCGGAGAGCCGGCTGTAATCCACGGCCGTCAGCCCCCTGGCGATGCTCCCGCACGTCTCGACGCCTACGAACACCTCGACCTCCTCTCGCGTCACGGAGGGGTCGATGGCGATGGCCGCGGCGACGAGGTCGCACAGGAGGAGGCCATCGATCCCCAGCAGGTCCTTAATCAAGCGAGACAGGACGCGACTGGCCCGCCAGAAGGTCGACGCCACCGGGCTCGTAGACTCCTGTATCTGCTGCAGATGCTCACCGCCCACGATGCAGCGAAGCGTGGTCTCCCAGGGGACCATCCTGATTGGGATGCCCGAACCGAAAACGATGGCTGCGGCCTCCGGATCGGCCGCCACGTTGAACTCGCCGACCACGGTGGTATTCCCCTTGGCCTCGCTGGTCCCGCCCATCAGGACGACCTCAGCTACCTTCCCCGGGAAGGACCTGTCCTTGGCGATCGCCAGCGCCAGATTGGTCAGAGGGCCCAGGGCGAGGATGCTGAGCGACCCGGGGTGGCGGGATGCCGCTTCGAGCATGAAGTCCACCGCATGCATGGACTCCGGCCTGCGCTCTGGGTCGGGCAAGAAGAGGTTCCCGAACCCGTCATCGCCGTGAACCGAGGTCGCGTTTCTGGGCGGCTCCAGCAAAGCTCTCTCCGCGCCGCGATAAAGGGGAACCTCAGCGCCGAGCATCTCTAACAGGAGCAGCGCGTTACGGGTTGTATGCTCAAGGGGCGTATTCCCGTGAACGGACGTGATCCCAATGATGTCCAGTGGGCCCCTGACGGCCGTGATGAGCGCCGCCGCATCGTCGATTCCAGGGTCAGTATCGATGATCCACTTCAAGACTCAAGCCCCCCTCTCGTACCCTCTCTCGGCTGAGCGCCAGATCTCTCAACCTCTCAGGAAACCTTCCACCTCCTCTCGTACCGGCATCGAGGTCTGAGCGCCGAACCGGGTAACGGATAACGCCCCGACCGCGTTAGCAAAGCGGATCGCTTCCCTCATCGGGTAGCCCTCGATCAGCGCTACCGCCAGGCCGCCCGCGAAACTATCGCCCGCAGCAGTGGTGTCAACGGCGTCCACGGCGAACCCGGCTACCTGCTCCACGCAGTTTCCCTCAGCGAAGACGGCCCCTTTGGGCCCGAGCTTGACCACCGCCCTCCTGACCCCCCTCTGCAGGAAATCAGTGGCCGCCAAGCGGGCTGTCCGGGCGTCGGTGACCTCACGATTGGTGAGCGCGCTCGCCTCCGTTTCATTGGGGGTTATGATGTCCACATGTTCCAGGATGGCCGACGGCAGGGGCTGCGCCGGTGCCGGATCCAGGATCACGGTCACGCCGTTCTCCTTGGCGAACTCAAGGGCGAATTGGACGGTAGCCAGCGGTATCTCCAGCTGTACCATCAGGATCTTGGCGCTTCTGATCAGGTCTTCAGCGGCCCGCACGTCCTCGACCGAACAGCGGCCGTTGGCGCCGGGTACTACGACGATGCTGTTCTCACCAGCCTCGTCGACCACGATCAGCGCCGTTCCAGTAGCCACACCGTCCACGCTCGTGACATGGGATGTATCGACGCCTGCCCTCTCAAGGCTTTGGAGCAAGGAGCGGCCGAAAATATCGTTGCCCACTCGCCCGACCATGGCGGCCTTTCCACCTAGCCTGGCGGCCGCCACCGCCTGGTTGGCACCTTTCCCGCCGGGGATTATCTGAAAATCCGTACCGATCACGGTCTCCGCCGGCGCGGGACGGTGCCGCGTCCTCACTACCAGATCCATGTTAAGGCTGCCCAACACCACGATTTCGGGTCCCAAACTCCTCGCGCCTCCCTCCACACGACTCCCTCACTACCAGCCGCGCATGGCAAATCTTGGTCCGCGCTTCGCCCCCTTGCGCACCGCCGATACGTTCGAGAAGCATCTCCACCGCCAAAGCTCCCATGTGATAAGCCGGCTGCGAGATCGTGGTCAGCGACGGTTTGATCAAGGAGGCCAGCAGGATATCGTCAAAGCCGACGACGGCTATATCCTCGGGAACCCGGAGTCCCCACTCTTGAATGGCTCGCATGGCCCCGATGGCCATCATGTCGTTGGCCGCGAAGACCGCCGTCACCTCCTGGCCTGAAGCCAGTAACTCTCGCATTCGGGCATGTCCACTTGGGTATCGGAAGTCGCCCGTCCGGACCAAGGCCGGGTTGAAAGACACTCCCGCATCGGCCAGTGCCTTTCGGTAGCCGGCATAACGCTCCTTGCTGGTGGTCAGATCGTCAGGTCCGTTGATGTAAGCGATGGCCCGATGTCCGAGACCGATCAAGTGCATGGTCGCTTCGTAGGCCCATTGTTCGTTATATATCAGTACTGAATCGACGCTCGCACCCTCCACGCACCGGTCTATTACCACCACGGGAATGTCCGCCTCGATAAGACCCAAGATGGTAGACGCATCGGGCCCGGAGACGGTAAAGACGAAACCGTCGACGCGCTTCTCGCGCAGAGCGGTCACATAAGCCTTCTCTTGTTCCGGATCCGCGTCGGTGTTACAGAGAATAACCGTATAGCCGTTAACGTTGGCAGCATCTTCGACCCCCCGCGCTACGGCCGGAAAAAAGGGATTGGTGATGTCGGGCAGCACCAATCCGATGGTCCGAGAGCGCCCGGTGGTCAGGCTACGCGCCAGCTGATTGGGCTTGTAGTTGAGAGCCTCGATGGCTCGCCAAACTCTCTGCGACGTCTGCTCGCTGACATAACCGCTTTCGTTGAGCACCCGGGAAACCGTTGATATTGAAACCTTCGCGTGGCGAGCCACGTCTTTGATAGTAACGGTCTTCATAGGATCACCGTGGTCTCATCCTTCACTGAGGCTTATATCCGGGAGCCGTCAACGGCGTTCTAAACCAGTAAGAAAAGCTTAAAACGCTTTGTGGAACCGTTTTCACACATGTAGTTCGCCCCCACACAACAAACTCCTGCCGGACCACTTGGGAAATATTTGGAATCTTCGGGGATTGTGTCTCTTGATGTCGTGAAGTTCCCGCTCATCTGGGGCGGCATATAGGGGTTTTGTGTGAGGGGCTTCGATGAGGGATCCAGAGAACAGCTAATTACCGGCATGTCTCCGAAGGAACCGGTGAAAGCAAAGGGGGCTTACAAAGCCAAGAAGAGACCTTCGGCGGTACAGCCATTTTAGCTTTGCACCCGCTGACAACATCAACTGCAAGTGGGTCGATTTAGGTGGCAGCTACCCTCAAAGCACGCGAGAAATGGCTGAGCGACAGGGTACTTGGGCGTTCAGGTCCTCTCAAGTTCCTCGTTGGGGCCGCCAGGAAGGCCAACCCCGACCCTTTCAAGAGACACCCAAACTCACGTTCCCTCTCTCGCTCCATAGAGGCCCTCAGTCCGCCATCCATGGGCACGCCTTTCGCTCCAACCAGCCCAGCACCTGGTAGAGCCCCCAGCCCATCAGGCCCATAGCGATTATGCCGGCGTACATTTCATCGTAGGCCCCCCGGGACCAGGTCTCCAGCAGGTAAAAGCCCAAGCCCCGGTTGGTAGCATAGTTTTCGGCGATAAACAGTACAGCGATCGCCGTACCCAACCCGATCCGCAGGGCTGTGAAGATCTTCGGCAGCACCGCGGGGAACAGCACGTGCCGGTAAAGGTCCCACTCCCTGGCCCCGAGAGAGGTAACCGAATAAATCAACTGGGGACTGATGGCTCGCGCCGCATCCCAGGTGGTAACCAACATCTGGTAAAAGACGATTAGCCCAACCAGCAACACCTTGGAGAGGTTGCCCAAACCGAAGATGGCCATGAACACAGGGAGGAACACTATCTTGGGCACTGGATAGGTGAGAAAGATCAGCGGGCCCGCCAGCCAGTCCAGCCACTTCACCCTCCCAAGGACAAGCCCTGTGGGCACCGCCAGCAGCACAGCCAGGATGATACTGACCACCACCCTGGTTAGGCTGGCGGCCAAGTGCACCTTGAGCGGACCTCCAATGGCCACCCAGAAAGCCTCAAAGGTTGTCGGTGGTGTGGGCAGGGCGTTGCTGTCAAGGACAAGGGCTAGAGCCCACCAGCCCAACAGCAAGAGGAGTATCGCGGTTAAGTAAAGGAGAACCTTATTCCACATACTGCAACCTCTCACACCCTAACCTATCGACTCCCACGGGTGGTGCTGTGCTCGGTGAGATGTGCTCTTCAGCCTGTTCTCCACCAAGAGGTCCCTGATGGTGGTGGTCAACCGGTGATACTCAGCCGTCCGCCGGTATCCTCGGCTACCCACCCCTGGGTTGTCGAGCTCGTACAGCACCCTTCCCGGGCCCCCAGACATGATAATGATCTTCTGGCCCAGGAACACCGCCTCCTCAATGCTGTGGGTGACCACCACCAGCGTGGGCCTTTTCACTTGCCACAGCTCAACCAAGGACTCCTGTAGTTCCTCACGGGTCAGCGCATCCAGAGAGGAAAAGGGCTCGTCCATCAGCAAGAGGTCGGGGTCAAGGGTCAGGGCGCGGGCAATGGCCACCCGCTGCCGCTGACCCCCACTGAGCTGCCCGGGAAAACGGTCCCGCATAGCCAGGAGCCCCAGAGAGCCCAGGACTTCTTCCACCTTCTGCTGCTGTTCTTCTCTTGGCACCCGGCGGATCTCCAAACCCAGGGAGACGTTCTTCCAGACAGTCTTCCAGGGCAAAAGGCCGTAATCCTGGAGAATCAAGGCCGTGTCCCTGCGCTTTGGCCGAACTGGCTCACCTTTAATCATTACCCGGCCGCTGCTGGGTTTGATGAGGCCCGCTAGGGTATACAGGAGGGTGGTCTTCCCACAGCCCGAAGGACCGATGAGGGCACAGGTTTGCCCCTCGTCCAGGGAAAAGCTCACGTCCTTGAGGGCCTCAACCGGACCTCCGGGCCCGTGGCTGAAGATCACAGACAGATCCTGGACCCTCACCGCCGGGTCCCCAGTATGGTGCGGGGGGGAGCCCCGCCTACTGGGCGACGAACTCATCGTTCACCAGATCCTCGTACTCGATTGGCTCATCCAGGATCCCCTTTTCCACCAGCCAGTTCACTACTCTTTCCACGTCGGCTCTTTGAGGTACCTGCGGCATGGAGAAGGGGCCGATGGTGTACTCCTTTAGATTCTTCGGCAGGCGCAACTCCGCTTCCAATAGGGGCCGGTACGCCTCAGGATCGGCTTGGATGTCGGCGACGGCCTTCCGGTAAGCCTTAAAGAAGCGCCTGATAGCCTCGGGATTGTTCTCAATGGCCTCTTCGGTGAACAGGATGACGCTCTGGGATATATTGGCGCCCTGGGTGTCGTCAAGGATCCTCCTGGCCCCTTTGGTCTCCGCTAGGGTGGCCAGGGGATCGGGCAGGGTAGCGGCCTTGATCTGGCCGGAAAGCAGGAGCTCGAGCCGTTGCGGAATGCTGGTGACGATTGTTTTCTTGATCTCCTCGGGCCTAAAACCAGCTTCCCGTAGCATCTGATCCGTGGTGAACTCGATTATGGAATTGGGTGAAATGGCGATCTCCACGCCCCGCAGTTCATCGACCTTATCGATGTCCGAGCCGGGGGGAACCAGTATAGCAAAGGGACCTTCCTCGGGAGTGACCCCCTGGCTGATGGAAAGCACCTGGAGGCCAAGGCTCTTCTTCAGTACGGCAGCGCGGATGAGGTCGCTGATGGCACCGTCGACAGCCCTGGCCTGGAAGGCGCTGTCCGCCTCCAGAGCGCTCTGGAAGAACTGTAAGTCAACCTCAACCCCTGCCTCGGCGAAATAACCCTTGTCGCGAGCTACCAGGAAGGGCAGACTGTCTACGATGGGCAGCAGCGCTATGGTCAGGGGCTTGACCTCTGATTCACTCCCGCCCGTCCGCTCCTCTGTCGAGGGTGAACAGGCTGTAACTACTAGGGCTAGCAACACCAACAGGGCAATTAATTGGGTGGGTTTCCTCATCACTTCAGATCCTCCTCACTGCTCTCTGGCGAGTTTGTGTACGGTGGGAGCAATTCCTGTTCTAAGCCCAGGCGGTTCAATACCTTGCCCACCATAAAGTCCACTAGGTCCCGTACAGCTACCGGCTTGTGGTAAAAGCCAGGCATGGCTGGCATCACGGTGGCCCCGGCCTCCGCCAGGGTCAAGAGATTGCGCAGGTGAATCCGGTTTAGCGGGGTCTCCCTGGGGACCACGATCAGCGGACGGCCTTCCTTCAGGGCCACGTCTGCTGCCCTCTCCAGCAGGTTTCCCGATTGCCCAGTAGCGATGGCAGCAATACTGGCCATACTGGCTGGTATGATGACCACCCCGTCCACAGCCACTGAACCGCTGGCAATGGGGGCGTCGATGGCCTCCCAGTGATAAAGACGCAGCCGGCCAGTTCCAACCTGGTCTAACCGTTTAAGCAATTGGCTGCTGTCCCGGTCGAAATCCCTTACCGGAGGCCAGCCCAGTTCCTGACTGCCCACCAGGTACCCGGCCCTGGTAACGACCAGGTCCACACTATGGCCCTTCTCCAGCAAAACTTCCACTAGGCGTTCACCGTAAACGGTACCGCTGGCCCCGGTTATCCCAATTACGAACCTCTTTGCTTGACGAGCCATACCTTCCCCCCTGTCCCAAGTTAAACACCCAGCAGGTGATCCAGCAACACGGCAGCAAACAGGATGACGCTAATGTACCCGTTGACGTTGAAGAAGGCCGCGTCCACCTTGGATAGGTCTTGCGGGCTAACGAGGGAATGCTCATAGAACAACAGTATTGCCGCCAAGACCACTCCGAATAGGAAGATCAAGCCCAGGTCGGCGGTGAGGTAGACGCCCAGAAGGAGTCCCACGACAAGCAGATGCACGCAGCGGGAGATCAGCAGCGCCTTTTCCAGGCCGAAGGCTGCAGGGAGAGAATAGAGCCCGTGCTGACGGTCAAAGTCCAGGTCTAGGGTCGCGTAAATGATATCGAACCCGGCCACCCATAACCCCACCGTGGCGCCCAGGAGCACTGCCGGGAGCTCTATCTCCCCGCTCACCGCCAGCCAAGCGCCGAAGGGAGCGAAGAACTGGGCCGCCCCCAGCCAGAAGTGGCATAACCAGGTAAACCGCTTGGTGTACGGATAGAGGACCAGGAGCGGGACTACCAGCGGTAAGAACTTCACGGCCAGGGGATCGAGCAGCCAGGCCGCCCCGATCAAGAGGCCCAGAGACAACAGGGAAAAGACCAGCACCTCCACCCCGCCGATCAAGCCTCTTGGCAGGGGCCGGTCTTTGGTCCGAGGATTCAGGCGGTCAATCTCCCAGTCGATTAACCTGTTGAACCCCATGGCCGCGCTGCGCGCCCCCACCATGGCCAGGGTGATCAGAAGGATCTCACTAGCGCTGGGAATACCCCGTGCCCCCAAAATGGCGCCGGCATAGGCAAAGGGCAGGGCGAAGATAGTGTGCTCGAACTTGACCAGCTCAGCAAAGACTTTTACCTTCTTAGGAGCTTTGGCAATACCGTCCAACTCGCTTACCTCTCAGCGCAGGTTTTCATCCAGCCCGTACTCCGACCACCTGGAGTTCACCAAATCGATGATCTCCTGAGGCATGCTGATCCTCTCAGGCCATTCCCGCCTGAACCCTTCCTCCGGCCATTTTCTGGTGGCATCGATAATCATCTTGCTGCCGTAGGTAAACTCCCTGGAGGCGTGGTCCAGCACGTCCATGGGCCCCGGGATGAAGCGGATATCGCGTTCCGGGTCTATGTTGTTTAGAGCTACCCACCAGACCTCCTGCTCGTCCTGAACGTTTACGTCCGCATCGACAATCACAATCACTTTCGCCAGCATCATCAGGCCCATGCCCAGGAAGGCATTTGCGGCCGTGAAAGCGTGCCCGGGATACTGTTTGTCAATAGCAACAAATACCAGGTTGTGGAAGACCCCTGCCGGCGGCATATGGTAGTCTACTAATTCTGGTAGGAGCATCTGCGCCAGGGGTAGGAACAGCCTTTCCGTGGCCTGACCGAGCCAGTAGTCCTCCATGATCGGTTTTCCGACAATAGTTGCCGGGTAGATGGGATCCTTACGCTGGGTAATGGCCGTGACATGAAAGACGGGGTAATAGTCGGCTAGGGAATAAAAGCCGGTGTGATCCCCAAAGGGCCCCTCTTTCCTCGGCTCTTCTTCAGGGTCAACGTAACCTTCGA
>DFND01000021.1:0-449 GCA_002375895.1 Firmicutes bacterium UBA3576 | reverse complement strand
TTCAGGGTCAACGTAACCTTCGAGGATGATCTCGGCGTGGGCCGGCACCTCCAGATCGACCGTCTTCGCCTTGATCAGTTCAACGCCCTTACCTCGCAGCAAACCGGCAAAGAGGAACTCGTCCAGGCCTTCTGGCAGGGGAGCAGTTGCCGCGTAGATCGTGGCCGGGTCTCCACCTATGGCCACAGCGACCTCCAGCTTCCTCCCCAGTTTCCTGGCTTTAGCCAGGTGCTTCGCTCCGGTCTTGTGGCGGTGCCAGTGCATGCCGGTGGTCTGCCGGTCAAAGACTTGCATGCGATACATCCCGACGTTCCTCTCCCCCGTCTCGGGATCCTTGGTAATTACCAGGGGAAGGGTAATGAACGGGCCAGCATCCTTGGGCCAGGGGGTGAGGACGGGTAGCTGGCCTAAGTCCACGGCGTCTCCAGTGAAAACCTCTTCTTGCACTG
>DFND01000008.1 GCA_002375895.1 Firmicutes bacterium UBA3576 | reverse complement strand
TATCCTCGGCATTATCGTGGTCTTCGCGCTGAACGTGCTCGTCTTTACCTTGTTTCCGGAACACGTCAGAACTGTGAGAGCGGCGATAGAGGAGAAGACAGGAGCAGTCGTCCTGTGGGGAGGGCTTGTCGCCATCCTGGCGGTGCCGCTGGCGGGCTTCCTGACCTTTACCGTTATAGGCATACCGCTCATTTGGGTTGGAGTTTTGGTTTTCGGTGTGGCCTGGCTTCTGGGTTACGCGGCCCTTACCTGGTTGGTGGGCCGTAGGGTGAGCGATGCTGCATCGGCCAGGGTGGAAAATCCTTTGGGCCAAATAGCTCTTGGGGTAGCCCTGCTCGGGATCCTGGGACTCGTGCCCCTGGTTGGTCTTCTAGTGGGCCTTGTGGCCTTTGTTCTGGCGGTGGGTGCCTCGTTAACCACCCGGTTTGGAACGCTGCGCTCGGCCCCGGAAGGCCAAGATGAATAATTTGTGATATCCGTAACCCTTGTCTACCCTCGCCAACCCATGGTATACTATCCATCAAAGTAGTACGGTAGTACGGAAGTACGGCAGAACGGTGAAGAACGGAGGACGGTAGACGACGGTAGGGACGGATTGATCCTTCGGGCCGCCCGCCGGGCGGCCCTGTTGCGTCCTGCTCCAGTCCTACCTCTTTCCCCTGCCTGCTTCCCCAAACGAGGTGACAGCTTTATGAGAGCCATACGCGGCGCCACCACCGCGGCAGCGGACACGCGTGAGGAGATCCTTCTCGCTACCAAGGAGCTCCTGCAGGCTATGGTGCGAGAGAACAGCATCGAGGTGTACGACATCATCAGCATCATTTTCACCACCACCCGAGACCTGGTGTCCTGTTTCCCCGCTGAAGCGGCCCGGGAGCTAGGTTGGTCGTACGTACCCCTGCTGTGCGCGGTGGAGGTCCCCGTCAAGGGCGACGTGCCGAGGTGCATTCGTGTTCTCATGCACGTGGCATCGAGTCTCCCGGCGCGGGACATAAGACACATCTACCTACGCGGCGCCCGGGTACTGAGGCCTGACCTTTCCGGAGGGAGTGACTGAGATGATAGTCGTAATGGGACAGGGAGCGAGCAAGGAGGACATGGACCGGGTAATCAAGACAGTGAAGGCCGCGGGGCTTGACGTTCACGTCTCCCACGGTATCGAACATACCATCATCGGCGTGGTGGGCGACGTGAGGCATCTGGCCCCGGAGGAGCTGCGGGTCCTGCCCGGCGTGCAGCGGGTCGTGAGGATCATGCATCCCTTTAAGCTCGCGAGCCGTGAGTTCAGGGGGGGGCCGTCCGTGATAAGCCTGGATGGAATCTCCATAGGAGGCACGGAGCTGGTGGTCATCGCCGGGCCGTGTGCCGTAGAGGGCTTCGAGATGCTGTTGGAGACCGCCCAGGCGGTCAAGGCGGCCGGGGCGGCCGTCCTCAGGGGAGGCGCCTTTAAGCCCCGCACCTCCCCCTACAGCTTCCAGGGCCTGGGCAAGGAAGGGCTGGAGATGCTGGCTGAGGTGCGCAGGCGTACCGGCCTCCCCGTCGTTACAGAGGTGCTCTCACCCTCCGACGTAGAGCTGGTCGCCTCTTATGCCGATATCCTGCAGATCGGGACCAGGAACATGCAGAACTACAGCCTTCTCCAGGAGGTGGGGAGGGCCCGGAAACCGGTTCTTCTCAAGCGGGGCCTGATGTCCTCCGTTGAGGAATGGCTTATGGCCGCTGAATACATCCTGTCCAACGGCAACGACAGGGTGATCCTATGCGAGAGGGGGATACGCACCTTCGAGACCTATACCCGCAACACCCTGGATCTGAGCGCCGTGCCCCTGGTCAAAGGGCTGAGCCATCTGCCGGTTATCGTCGACCCCAGCCATGGCACCGGCAGGTGGGACTTGGTGGTCCCCATGGCCCGGGCCGCGGTGGCCGCGGGGGCCGACGGCCTGATGGTGGAGGTCCATCCCAGGCCTGAGGAGGCCCTCTCCGACGGCCCCCAGTCCCTTAAATTAACTATCTTCGAGAAACTGATGAGGGAGATCCTTCAGGTGGCCAGGGCGGTGGGCCGGAGTGTTACAGAGGTGAGGGCCCATGCTTCTTGAGGACGTTCACGTCAGCATTCTGGGCCTCGGGTTGATGGGGGGGTCCTTGGCCCTGGCCCTGGCCGGGCAAGTGGGGGAAATAACCGGTGTGGACCCCGATCCCAGGGCCCGTGAAGAGGCCCTTGAGCGGGGCATGGTCTCACGAGCTGCGGCTCCTGCCGAGGCCGGCCCGCTGATTGAGGCCGCCGACCTCGTCGTCCTCGCAACCCCCCTGGGTCAGATGGCCGGGGCCCTCGAGGGCATTGCGTCCTATTTGCGCCCCGGGGCGGTGTTGACGGACATCGGGAGCGCCAAGGCCAGCCTGATGGCGGAGCTACAACCCCTTGTGCCGAAGGGAGTCACCTACGTGCCCGGCCATCCCATTGCCGGCTCGGATGATGCGGGTATAGCGGGAGCGCGCGGGGACATGTACCGTGGTGCCATCTGGGCGGTCATCGGAAGTTCTCACCCCCTGGTACACGCCATGATCGAGGCGGTGGGCGCTAGGGTTTTGATGGTCTCGGCCGAGGACCACGATGCCACCGTGTCCCATACCAGCCACCTGCCCTATCTCATGGCGGCGGCCACCGCCAGGGTCTCCTGCCGTCGTGCGCAGGTCGACCAGTCCACCTTTCGCCTGTTGGCCGGGGGAGGGTTCCTGGACACCACCCGGGTGGCGGGCTCCTCCGCCGCCATGGGGGCCGACATGTGCCTGTATAACCGCGATAACCTGCTGCCCGCCCTGGAGGAGGCACAGGCGGTGCTGAAGGAGTTGACCTCGCTGCTCCGGCGGGAAGACCGTCAGGGGCTTCAGAGGTACCTGGAGGAGATCAGGCGCGAGCTGGCAGCTGTGAGGGGGGATGCTCGATGATCCTATCAGCTCGAGGCCCCCTGAAGGGCACGGTGACCGTGCCGGGGGATAAATCTGTGTCACACCGTGCCGCTATCATCGGCGCCTTGGCCGACGGTGCCCTGCAGGTCTCCAACTTCGCGCCCGGCCGTGACTGTGCTCACACGCTGCGCTGTCTGGCCAGTCTGGGAGTCGAGATCGAACGATGTGGGTCCGAGCTCCTCATCTACGGGCGTAAGGGTGCCCTGAGCGAGCCTTCGCAGGTCTTGGACTGCGGCAATTCGGGCACAACGATGCGGCTCCTCCTCGGCGTCCTGGCGGGTCAGCCCTTTCACGCCGTGCTGACGGGGGACGCCTCCCTATCGCGGCGCCCTATGTCGCGGGTGACCGAGCCGCTCAGGAGGATGGGCGCTGAGATAGACGGCCGGGAGGGCGGCTCTTACGCTCCTCTAGCCGTGGCCGGGGGGCGCCTCGTCGGGATAAGTTACAGCTTGCCCGTGGCCAGCGCGCAGGTGAAATCCGCCCTGCTGCTCGCCGGCCTGTACTGTGGACAGGAGACGCGGGTTCGTGAGCCCTGGCCTTCGCGTGACCACACCGAGCGGATGTTGCAGGCCTTCGGGGTCCCGCTCGAGGTTCGTTCGGGTGAGGTCGTGATGCCGGGCGGGGCGATGAGCCTGCTGACAGCGCCCGCAGAGGGGGTCAGGGTGCCGGGCGACCTCTCGTCAGCCGCCTTCCTCGTGGCGGCTGCGCTGTTGGTGCCGGGCTCTGAAATTGAGATCAGAGATGTGGGGTTGAACCCCACCCGAACGGGGTTTCTCGAGGTGCTCGAGGCCATGGGCGCCCGGGTGCGCGTCCGGAACGTAAGGAACTGGGGCCCCGAGCCCGTGGGCGATATCATCGTAACCTATGGGGAGCTTAAGAGCTTTGAGGTAGGCCCCGAGGATGTGCCGCGACTGATAGACGAGATTCCGGTCCTGGCCCTGTTGGCCACGCGGGCCACGGGGATCAGCGTCTTTCGGGGCGTGGGCGAGCTCAGGGTCAAGGAGACCGACCGGCTGGCCGCCATCGCAGAGGAGCTCGGCAAGAGCGGGGCCCTGGTGGAGGTCAGGGGCGACGACCTGGTCGTCAGGGGCCCGTCGCGGCCCGAGAGCGCGCAGGTCGACGCCAGGGGAGACCACCGCATGGCCATGGTCCTGGCGCTCTCCGGGCTTCCCGATGCCCAGGTCAGGGTCGAGGGTGTGACGGCGATTAAGGTCTCCTATCCCGGCTTCTCAGATGACCTGAGAAGGGTTGGAGGGGAGGTCAAGGCGCCGCCGCAACGGGCTCTGGTGGGCCTCATAGGTCACCCGGTGGCCCACAGCCTCTCACCGGTCATGTTCCGGGCCGCCTTTCGCGAGGTAGGTCTTGATTGGTCGTACCATGTCTTTGACGTCCCTCCCGATGACCTCGAGAGCGCCGTGCTGGCCATCAGGGCCCTGGGGCTGCGGGGCGTCAACGTCACCATCCCCCACAAGGTGGCCGTGATACCCTACCTGGACGAGCTGGACCCGCAGGCTAGGAGCATCGGGGCGGTCAATACAGTGTGCAACGAGGGAGGTCGTCTCGTGGGATATAACACCGATGTAGTGGGGGTGCTCGGAGCCCTTGAGATGGCCGGGTTCTGGCCGCAGGGCAGGTCGGCGGTGATCCTTGGTGCGGGAGGGGCCGCACGGGCCGCGGCCTTCGCCCTGGCCGGGGCCGGGGTGACCCGCCTACACGTGGCCAACCGCAGCAGAGCCAGGGCTGAATCGCTGGCGGAGGCCGTGGCCGGCGGGCACCCCGCCGTCGAGCTGACGTGGTCCGGCCTCGAGGAGGTCCCAGTGGACGCCGACCTCTTAGTCCAGGCGACTGCCGTGGGGATGGCGCCCCTGGAGGACGGCTGTCCCCTCCCTGAGGAGTTCCCGCTCGGGCCTGATACCACCGTACTGGAGATGGTATACAGCCCCGTAGAGACGGTCCTGGTTAAGAGGGCGCGGCGGGCCGGGGCCCGGGTGGTCACGGGGCTCAGCATGCTGGCCTACCAGGGGGCGCGATCCTTCGAGCTTTGGACGGGAGTTCGCGCGCCGGTCCGGACCATGTGGGAGGCCTTGAGGGGGCGGCGGCCATGCTGAGGTACATGACGGCCGGGGAGTCTCACGGCAGGGGGCTCGTGGTGATCGTGGACGGATTACCGGCGGGGCTTCCGCTCACCGAGGAGGACGTGAACCAGGAGCTGGCCCGGAGGCAGCGGGGCTACGGTCGGGGCGCGCGCATGGCCATTGAGCGTGACAGGGTCCAGATAATCGGCGGCGTGAGACACGGGCGAACCCTCGGCAGCCCCGTGGGCATGCTGATCGAGAACCGCGACTGGGAGAACTGGCGTGAGGTGATGTCCACTGAGCCGGGAGAGGCTCCCAGGGTCACCAGGCCTAGGCCCGGCCACGCCGACCTGGCCGGGTTGGTGAAGTACGGGCATGATGACGTCCGCAACGTATTGGAGCGGGCCAGCGCCAGGGAGACGGCGGCTCGGGTAGCCGCCGGTGCGGTGGCGGCCGTCCTGTTGCGCGAGGTGGGTATCCGGCTGCTGGGCTATGTCGTGGCGGTGGGCGAGGTGACCGCCGAGGTGAGCCTGCCCAGGGAGGGTCAAGATCCCGTGACGGCCTGGGAGAGCTGGCGGGAACTCGAGAAGCGTACGATGCTTCGCTGTCCCGACCCGGCGGCGGAGCGGGAGATGATAGCGGCTATAGACCGGGCCCGCAGTCGGGGCGATACCCTGGGCGGAGTAGTGGAGGTAGTGGCCCTGGGCGTGCCGCCGGGCCTGGGCAGTTATGGGCAGTGGGACCGGAGGCTCGACGGGAGGCTGGCCGGGGCGGTGATGGCGGTGAACGGCATCAAGGCGGTGGAGATAGGAGATGGGTTCAGGGCGGCGGCGCGACCCGGGTCCCTGGTCCATGACCCCATCCTGCCCGGAGAGGGCACGAGGCGATGGCGCCGGGCCTCCAACCGGGCCGGCGGGCTCGAAGGTGGGGTGACCAACGGAGAGCCGGTGGTCCTCAGGGCGGCCATGAAGCCCATCGCCACCCTGGCGCGGCCGCTGCCCTCTGTGGACATCGATACCTGGCGTCCCGCCGCTGCCCATCACGAGAGGTCGGACGTCTGCGCTGTTCCCGCCGCAGGCGTCGTCGTGGAGGCGGCCGTCTCCTTCGTGTTGGCGGACGCCTTTCTGGAGAAGTTCGGGGGCGACTCCATGGAGGAGGTCACCCGTAACTACGCGGCCTACCGGGAGGGGTTCCAGTGAAGCTGGTCCTGGTGGGCTTCATGGGAACAGGGAAGACGGCGGTGGGCGCGGTCCTGGCGCGCAGGCTGGGGGTGCCCCTGGTAGATACCGACCGCCTTATCGAGGTTGAAGCGCGAATGACCATCCCCGAGATCTTCGCCCGGGAGGGGGAGGAGGGCTTCCGGAGGCGGGAGCGCGAGGCAGTGTCGAGGGCCGCCTCGCTCGAGAAGGTGGTCCTGGCCGTTGGAGGAGGGGCCTGGATCGACGCCCGGAACAGGGAGCTCCTGAGACGTGAGGCCCGGGTGGTCTGTCTGTGGGCCTCTCCCGAGGAGATCGTAAGACGGCTAAGGCGGAAAGGAGACAGGCCCCTCTTGAAGGTGCCCGATGTTAGGAGCGCCGTCGAGGAGCTTCTCGCCCGGCGGGAGCCCTTCTACCGGCTGGCCGACCAACACGTGAACACGTCAGACCGCACGCCCGAGGAGGTGGCGGACATCATACTGGGCAAACGGCCTCTCGCGAGGTCTAGCGCCAGGGGGTGTGACCGGTTAATGGTTAAGGCCTCCCGGCCTTACCCGGTCATCGTGGGGTCGGGGGTGTGGGAGGCGCTGCCCTCGCTCCTGCGGGAGGCGGGACTGCCGGAGGGCCGGGTGTGCCTGGCCGCAGACCACGTCGTGGACCTGCTCTACGGGGACGGGGTGGCCGGCATCCTGGTCGAGGCCGGGTATGAGGTGTTGCGGTACCGCTTTCCGGCGGGCGAGCGATCCAAGGGGATGGCGGGGTTACAAGAGGCCTACGACCACATCCTGGCCGCCGAGCCCGAACGCACCCTGCCCATCTTGGCCTTGGGCGGTGGGGTGACGGGCGATCTCATGGGCTTCGTCGCCGCTACCCTCCTGAGGGGGGTGCCCTATGTTCAGCTTCCGACCACCCTCCTGGCCCAGGTGGACAGCAGCGTGGGGGGAAAGGTGGCCATAAATCACAGACGCGGCAAGAACCTCATAGGAGCCTTCTATCAGCCGAGGTTGGTGGCAGCGGAGGTGACGTCCTTGCTCACCCTGCCGGAGGTAGAGTTCCAGAGCGGCATGGGCGAGGTGGTAAAGCACGCCCTCCTGGCCGGCGGGAGCTACCTGGAGTTCCTGCTCGCCAGCGCCGAGCGGATCGCCGCCAGGGATCCCGAGGCGCTTCGTGAGGTGGTGGCCGGAAGCTGCCGGATCAAGGCCTCCTACGTAGCCCGCGATGAACGCGAGGCCGGCGTCAGGGCCTTTCTGAACCTAGGGCACACCTCGGCGCACGCCGTGGAGGCGGCCTCTGGGGGCGAGGTGCCCCACGGCATAGCCGTGGGCTACGGTCTGTCGGTGGCCGCCCGGATATCCCTCGTCGGGGGCTACCTCTCCCGAGAGGAATATCGGTTCATCGGAGACCTCCTAGAGAGCTGGGGCTTTCCCACTTCGCTGACAGAGCTTCCCCGGTCTCTGACCCCGCAGGAGATCTTGCGATACATGCGCTCGGACAAGAAGAGGCGGCAGGGCAAGGTCCGCTGGGTGTTGCTGAAGGGGATAGGACGGCCGTTCTTGGCCGACGATGTGGACGACGATACGGTCCTTAGGGCGCTGGGAGGTGAGCTCGGTTGAAGGTGATGGTCATCGACGGCCCTAACTTGAACCTCTTGGGGAGCCGAGAGCCCGCGATCTACGGGGGGACGAGCCTTGGGGAGATCCGGGCTTCTTTGGGGGAGGTCGCCCGCGAGCTTATGGTTGACCTAGAGTTCTTTCAGTCCAACGGCGAGGGCGAGCTCATCGACGCCATACATCGGGCCGGGGAGGTGGCCGACGGCATCGTGATCAATCCCGGTGCCTACGGGCACTACAGCATAGCCATGAGGGACGCGTTGGCGGCCGTGGGAGTGCCGGCGGTGGAAGTGCACATCAGCAACGTCTACGCCAGGGAGGAGTTTCGCAGCAGGTCGGTCATCGCCCCGGTCTGCATTGGTGGCGTGTGGGGATTCGGCTCCGACGTTTACGAATGGGGTTTGAGGGCGCTCATAAAAAAACTTCGCGACAACGGCTGACTGACGTGCCATTTTCCGCAGGCCGCTCCCCGCCGTATATGCCTAGATGAGGGGGCATATAATAAGACGGCGCACCGCATCCAGGCGATAATGTCGCCTGGATTTACCTTAGTGGTGAGACTGGGAGTGACATCCTTGACTAGCATTCTCGTGGGCACCACCGACACACCAGGCCGTCTCGAGTCCCACCTGAAACAGGAGTTCGTGGCCCTGAGAGACAGGGGCGTAGCGGTTGATTTGCGCCTCGCGAGGAGAGGGCCCCTCACCTTCCTGAGCTGTGAGGCGCACCCCATTGACGGCTGTGACCCGGAGGTGGCCAGTAGCCGGTTCAAGATCGAGCTGTCGCGGGCTCTCGCGGACCTCATCGTTGAGCGGTGGGAGGACCAGATAATCAGGCGGATCATCCGCACCCACTACTATTATTTCACCTCTCGCGATCAGGAGAGGATCTTCGAGCTGGTAAAGGGCGAACAAGAAGAGGGCCCCTATCTTTTCCTGAGGGACAGGAGGTCGCTTATAACCCGCCGGCTGCTCGATTATCTCAGCGAGAATCGTGAGCTCCTTCTCGAGGGTTTCGTGACCTTTCGCCTGAGGGAGTACGTGGAGGAACTGGAGGACGCTGTGGACCGTGCCGTCGACGAGTTCCTGATGGAAAGAGAACACTGGAAATTCGTTCGTCTGCTCAAGTGTTTTATGGAGGAACAGGAGCCCCGGCTGGAACTGGTCCATGTGCTTCTCTCGGCCCGGGGCACCTTCAAGCTCTTGGACGAAGAGGGCGGACTGGTGGACAGCCGCTACTTGGAGGACTTCATTCTCGAGCTGGTGGAGGGGAACGTCAACCACGAGGACTTGCTGATAAGCGCCCTGATAACCATAGCCCCGAAAAAGGTGGTCCTGCACTGCGATAGGCGTATCGCCTTAAGGGAGACCGTCCGGACCATCCGGGACGTCTTCGACGACAGGTTGAGAATATGCGATGGGTGTCAGCTATGTGTCGCGCCTCCCGAGGAGCGGTAAGCAGGGAAAGGGGCTCAGGGGGAGAACTCTTCCCCTGGGGGGCTAGCCTTTGTTCGAAGGACTGTACGCAGCACTGGTCATCCTGCCCATCACCGGTGCGGCCATAGGTTACGTCACCAACTGGTTGGCCGTGAAGCTCCTCTTCCGACCCTACAGGCCCGTAAGGGTACTGGGCTTTACCCTACAGGGGTTGCTTCCCAGAAGACGAAAGGACATGGCGCGTAGGATAGGGGAAGTGGTGGAAGAAGAGCTCCTGTCCGCTGGGGATGTTATGCAGCTTCTGGCGTCGCCGGCCATGAGGGCCGAGGCTGCGGCGGCCATCGAGCGGGCCATAGAGGCCAGGGCTAACGAGGCCATCGGGAGGTTCTTGCCCGGTAGGATCGGCCGGACCGTGACCTCTTATCTGGTAGGCCGCATGGGACGGGAGACCGCCGCGGTCATCGACGATACGCTGGAGAACTTCGGGCACACCGCTCGGATGAAGCTGAATCTCGGCCGCCTGGTGCAGGAGAAACTGGAGGCCCTATCGATGCCCGAGCTGGAGAGGATGGTCCTCTCTCTGGCGGCGCGCGAGATCCGGCATATCGTCCTGATGGGGGCGCTGCTGGGGTTTCTCGTGGGGCTCCTACAGGCCCTCCTGCTGGCGGCCCTCCGCGCCCTTCCTTGACAAGAAAAGGGAGGTTAAAATATAATTACATCAACGTTAGAGGCCTAAAACGATGAGGAGGACGAGTAGGTCGGACGCCGCCCTCCAGAGAGGAACCAACGGTGGCTGAAATTGGTTCCGGGTCCGGTCCGATCGAAAACCACCTCCGAGTGCGAGGCTGAAAGGCGACGAGTAGGTCTCGCCGGCCAGTGGCCGTTACCGTCAAGAAGCGGGCTATGCCAACTTGGGTGGAACCGCGGGCTGTCCCCGTCCCTTGGAGGACGGGCTTATTTTTTCAAGGGAGGTTTGAGTATGGCGGACAGGATCACCATCACATTGCCGGATGGAACCAAGCAGGAGCACCCCAATGGGGTTACCTCCCGGGAGGTCGCCGAGGCCATCGGCAGGAGGTTGGCCAAGGCAGCCGTGGCGGCCAGGTTCAACGGGGTGGTAATAGATCTCACCCGTCCCCTTGAGGAGGACGGGGAGCTCGAGATCTTGACCTTCGCCGACCGAGAGGGCAGGGACGTCTACAGGCATACCACCGCCCACATACTAGCGCAGGCCGTAAAGCGCTTGTTTCCCGACGTGCGCCTGGGGATAGGGCCGGCCATCGAGGACGGGTTCTACTACGACTTCGACGTCAAAGGGGCCTTTACGCCTGAGGACCTGGAGAAGATCGAGGAGGAGATGCGGCGTATAGTCTCCGAGGACCTCCCCCTGGAGCGGTTGACGTTGTCCAGGGAGGAGGCCATCGCGCGCTTTGAGGCGATGGGGGAGGATTATAAGGTTGAGCTCATCAAGGAGCTTCCCGAGGACGCCGAGATCTCGTGTTATAAACAAGGGGATTTCATCGACCTCTGTGCGGGACCCCATCTGCCCTCCACGGGCAGGGTGAAGGCCTTCAAGCTCCTCAATGTGGCGGGTGCCTACTGGCGGGGAGAGGAATCGCGCCCCATGCTGCAGAGGATATACGGGACGAGCTTCGAGAAGAGGAGCGAGCTGGAGGAACACCTCCACCGGATCGAGGAGGCCCGGCGACGCGACCACCGGGTGCTGGGCAGGCAGCTTGACCTGTTCTCCATTCACGAGGAGATCGGGCCGGGCCTCGTACTTTGGCATCCGAAGGGGGCCAGGATCCGGGAGATCGTGGAGAACTTCTGGCGGGAGGAGCACCGCAGGCGAGGGTATGAGATAGTCTACACGCCCCATATCGCCAAGTCTGACCTCTGGAAGACGAGCGGACACTGGGACTGGTACAGGGAGAACATGTACTCCCCCATGGAGGTCGAGGGGAGCGAGTACCTCCTCAAGCCCATGAACTGCCCCTTCCACATCCTGATGTACAAGTCCGAGACCAGGTCCTATCGCGACCTCCCCCTGAGATGGGGCGAGCTGGGCACGGTGTACCGTTACGAGAGGTCGGGGGTCCTGCACGGCATGCTGCGGGTGCGGGGCTTCACCCAGGACGATGCCCACATAATCTGCCGGCCCGATCAGCTGGAGGACGAGCTGGTCGAGGTGTTCGACCTGGCCCGGTTCATGATGAAGACCTTCGGTTATGAGGACTTCGACGTCATGCTGTCGGTGCGAGACCCCGAGAACAAGGATAAGTACATCGGGGACGACGAGGGCTGGGCGCTGGCGGAGCGGGCCCTGGCGCGCGCTCTGGAAAGGGTTGGCTTCGAGTACCGGATCGAGGAGGGCGAGGCCAAGTTCTACGCCCCGGCGGTGGACATCAACCTGAAGGACGCGCTGGGCAGGGGCTGGCAGGGGCCCACCATCCAGGTGGACTTCAACCTGCCCGAACGCTTCGACATGACCTATATAGGCGAGGACGGCCGTGAGCATCGTCCGATGATGATCCATCGAACCGTGCTCGGGACCATGGAACGGTTTATCGGCGGCCTGATAGAGCACTACGCCGGGGCCTTCCCGACCTGGCTTGCGCCCGTACAGGTGGTGGTCATCCCCATCACGGACCGCACCCACGCCTACGCGGCCGAGGTCGCCGGACGCCTCGAGGAGGCGGGACTGCGAGTGGAGGTCGACTACCGCAACGAGAAGATGGGCTACAAGATCCGGCAAGCCGAGCTGCAGAAGGTCCCCTACATGCTCATCCTCGGCGACCGGGAGATGGAGCAGGGCACGGTCTCCGTACGTGAGCGCCGTAAGGGCGACCTCGGGAGCTCCTCCCTGGCTGAGTTCATGGACCGTGTGCTGCAGGAGGTACGGGAGAAGACCGTGAACGTGTGAGGCCTGTCTCTCTGGTGAGGATCTGGAGGCGCTCGTAATGATCGTGGCTCTTGGCGACATAGTGGTTGACGTGGTGGTGACCCTAAGGGAAGAGCTCCAGCGCGGGAGCGATGTCTCCGGAGACATTGAACTGCTGCCCGGGGGCTCTGCGGCCAACTTCGCCTCCTGGGCGGTGCATCTCGGGGCCCGGACGACCTTTATCGGCAAGGTCGGCGATGACTTCCTCGGACGGTTTCTGCTTGAGGACCTCAGCCGGTGCGGCGTATGCTCCCGAGTGGTGGTCTCCAAGAGGCACAAGACCGGCAGGATCCTTGTGGTGGTCGACCCAACGGGCGAGCGGTCCATGGTCGTGGGCCGGGGGGCTAGCCTGGCCCTCGAGCCGGAGGAGGTCGATCATGAGGCGGTCGCCCGGGCGCGGCTTCTGCACCTAACCGGTTACTCCTTTTTCAGCGACACGACGCGCTGGGCGGCGCGGCGGGCCATGGCCGTGGCCAGAGACAACGGCGTGTGGATATCCTTTGACCCCTCTTCCTTTCATCCAATTAGGGATTTCGGCCCCCGTCAGCTTCTGGAGGAGATGCGGGGCGTCGCTTTCCTGTTCCCCAATCTTGAGGAGGGACGTGTCCTCACCGGGGAGACGGAGCCAGAGGCCGTGGTCGAAAGGCTGTCGGGTTACGCCAGGACGGTGATCCTGAAGCTGGGCGCCGGGGGCTGTATCGTTCGCGGCCCCGGAGGAACGGTGCGGATACCGGGCCGGGAGGTCCGGGTGGTCGATACTACCGGAGCGGGCGACGCCTTCGCGGCCGCCTTTATCGTGAAGTTCCTGGAGACGAGGGACGAGAGACTGGCCGGTGAGTTCGCAGTATCCGTATCAGCACGGGTGGTACAATACGTTGGGGCACGCCCACGGAGAGGGGGCTGAAGACATGTCAGATTACCTTGACCTATTACCTGAGGTACGCGACGCGGTTCGGACGGGGCGCCCGGTGGTGGCCCTGGAGTCCACCATCATCTCGCACGGCATGCCCTATCCACAGAACGTGGAGACGGCCCGGGAGGTAGAGGCCATCATCCGGGACGCAGGGGCCGTTCCCGCTACGATAGCCATAGTCTCCGGCAGGATAAAGGTGGGCCTCTCTGAAGAACTGCTGACGGTTATTGGTTCGGAGCCGGGGGTCGTGAAGGTGAGCGTGCGAGAGATCCCTGTCGTGGTGGCGAAGAAGCTCCACGGGGCGACGACTGTCTCGGCCACCATGTTCATCGCCAGACTGGCCGGCATCAGGATCTTCGTCACGGGGGGAATAGGGGGGGTACACAGGAACTTCGCTCAGAATTTCGATATATCAGCCGACCTTACGGAGCTCGGGCGGACGGAGGTCGCCGTGGTCTGCGCGGGCGCCAAGGCGATCCTGGACCTCGGCCTGACCCTCGAGTACCTGGAGACGCTGGGCGTCCCTGTTCTAGGGTACGGGACCGATTACTTCCCGGCCTTCTATACCCGCAGCAGCGGCTTCAGGGTGCAGCATCGCGTGGACACCCCCGAAGAGGTGGCTGACATAATGAGGGCCCAGTGGTCCATGGGCCTGGGAGGCGGGCTAGTGGTCGCCAACCCGATTCCGAGCCAATACGAGCTGGGCGGAGAGGAAGTAGAGGCGACGATCCGGGTCGCCCTCGCCGAGGCCGAGGAGAAGGGGATCACCGGCCGGGACGTTACCCCCTTCCTGCTGGCCCGGCTTCACGAGCTCTCGGGCGGCGAGAGCCTGAGGGCGAACATCGAGCTGGTCAAGAACAACGCGAGGCTAGGGGCACAGATCGCGAGGGCCTATTGGACCGAGGCGCCGTACCGAGCGTAGAGGACCCTTGGCCTCGGACGGGGTTTGCCCCCACGACATAAGATACTCGTGGTTGGGCCGTGAGGCTAACCTCCTGATGATGCCTGAGCCTCGCTGGCGGGCGGTCAAGGCCGCTTGGAGGCTTACCTCTTGCGTCAAGCACCAAGGGTACGTACCCCGGCTGCAGAGCCGGGGTTTTTCTCGTAGCTCTTGGCTGTGGGTCACGTGGGTCCGCCCAGAGAGGGGAGGAAGGACCTTATTGGTCCACACCCTGTCTTCGGCCAGGAGGATGGCCGGAGAGGTAAAGGGTACCAGAGCGCCGCGCTCGGCGGCTAGCGGAGGGGCCCCTGGGACGCGGCACATGGCGTTCTGGTGACGCCCTCGGAATTCACATCTGGTGGCGGACGGCCAAAACCTGCTTAGTCTAGTGTCCCCTGAAAAACTCCA
>DFND01000097.1:13250-46520 GCA_002375895.1 Firmicutes bacterium UBA3576 | reverse complement strand
AAGAAAAGTAGCCACCCCCGTCTGTTCTTCTCTGACCTTTCTTTCATGTACCGCACCCTCTGTGAGGGATTTGGTGCAGACTGCCGTGGGCTCAGATCTCCCTGTTCGGAACTCAAAGCCTACGAAGGTAGAAGACCCTGCGGCGTGGCTACAGGCATCCATGCCGCCCGACCCGGATCAAGGACGTACTCCGTGAACTCTCTCGAGTCGGCATCGAAGGGGCGCAATCGAGTTCATCAATCTCGGAGGTTTGCCTACTTTCTCTTTACACGGACTGTTCAGGTACACAGATGGCTTATTATGCCCCGTTGGGGTATAATAACAACGGGCGAACAAGGCCGTGGAGTACGGTCTTTCTTTGTTGTGCCGCGAAGGGGTTGACGTCTATGCAAGAACACGAAAAACGGGAGTTGTTACTATCGGTAAGCAAGCCGGCCCGCTACCTTGGCGAGGAGCTCAATTCCGTACACAAGGACCACGATCGGGTAGAGGTTAGGTTTGCCCTAGCCTTTCCGGATGTCTACGAGGTAGGGATGTCTCATCTGGGGTCGGTCATCCTCTATCATGCCATAAACAAGAGGGATGATGCCCTTTGCGAGAGGGTCTTCGCCCCGTGGACGGACATGGAGGCCGAGATGCGCAAGAGGCGCCTTCCTCTCTTCACCCTCGAGTCCTGGCGCCCCGTCCGGGAGTTCGACGTAGTGGGCTTTACCCTTCAGTACGAGATGACCTACACCAATATCCTCAATATGCTGGACCTAGCTGGCATACCCCTGCGGGCCCTAGATCGCAATGAGGAGCATCCCCTGGTCATCGCGGGCGGGCCCTGCGCCTTCAACCCTGAACCCGTAGCCCCCTTCTTCGACGCCATCGTGATCGGAGAGGGGGAAGAGGTGATACACGAGATCCTCGACGCCGTCATTCACCAGAAGCGCATCGGGATGACTAGGGCGGAGAGGCTCAGGCAGCTCTCGCGCATCGAAGGGGTTTACGTGCCCTCCCTGTATCGTCCCATCCACCGTGAGGGCGCCTTTGTGGGGGTGGAGCCTCTAGAGGGAGCGCCCATGCCCGTCCGCCGCCGCATAGTTCGCGACCTCGACCAGCTGGACTTCCCCACCAACCCCATCGTCCCGTATATACAGGCGGTCCACGACCGGGTCATGGTGGAGGTCTTCCGCGGGTGCTCGCGGGGCTGTCGTTTCTGTCAGGCCGGTATGATCTACCGGCCGGTCAGGGAGCGCTCCGAGGAGCGAATTCGCCATCTGGTGCGGGAGGCCGTGGATAATACCGGGTCTAACGAGGTGTCGCTGGTCTCCCTGGCGACCTGCGACTATTCCAGGATTGAGCCCGTGTTGAAGTCCCTCATAGCCGAGCACGGCCCGCGGGGCGTTGGGGTGTCCCTTCCCTCCCTGCGGGTAGACAGCTTCGCCGTGGGCCTGGCCCAGGAGGTCCAGAGGGTCAGGAAGACGGGCCTGACCTTCGCCCCCGAGGCCGGGACTCAGAGGCTCAGGGACATCATCAACAAGGGAGTGACCGACGAAGACCTCATGACCACCGTCGATGCGGCCCTGTCCGCCGGGTGGCACTCCCTCAAGCTCTACTTCATGCTCGGTCTCCCCGGCGAGGAGGAGGCTGACGTGCTGGGTATTGCCGATATCTGCAAGCGCATTATGGCCCTGGAGGCAAGGGGCCGGCGAGAGGGCAGGTACCGTGGCAAGCGCCTGAACCTCACCGTCAGCGTGTCCGTGTTCGTCCCGAAGCCCCATACGCCCTTCCAGTGGGAGCCCCAGCTGCCGTTGCCGGAAGTGGAGCGCAGGATCGAGCTCCTCAAGCGCGAGCTCCCACGCCGCCGCATAGACTTCGACTGGCACGATCCTAGGCTGAGCCGTGTCGAGGCCGTGTTCGCCCGTGGGGACAGGCGCCTGGCAGACGCCCTCGAACGCGCCTGGCGCCTCGGCTGTACCTTCGACGGTTGGAGCGAGCACTTCTCCTACGACAAGTGGCTGCAGGCCTTCCGGGAGACGGGGATTAATATCGAGGAGTACACCGGCTCGCGCGACCCCGCCGCGCCGCTCCCCTGGGACCATATCGACTCCGGGGTCCGCAAGGAGTTCCTAGAGGCCGAGCGGGAACGCGCCTTCGCGGGGCAGACCACTCCGGACTGTCGTTGGGCGGTGTGTTCGGTCTGCGGAGTGTGTATGGACTACGGAGTACAGGTGGAGAGGGCTGATAGGACATGAGCCCCATCGTCAGGTTGAGGTATTCGGTAGCCGGCCCGGCCAGATACATTTCCCACCTGGACAGGTCGCGGGCCATCGAGAGGGCCCTGAGGCGGGCGCGTACCCCCGTGGCCTACTCTCAGGGGTTCAACCCCCGGCCCAAAGTGTCCTTCGGCCCTCCGTTGCCCCTCGGCGTGGTGAGCCGGGCTGAATACCTGGATCTAGAATTGACCGAATACAGCGACTCCGTGCTGCCGACCCTGGCCGGTGCCATGCCGCCGGGCCTACGGCTCCTGGCGGGGGGCCTGGTTCGCGGGAAAGTCGAGAGCCTCATGTCCTTCATAAACGCCGCGGAGTACAGGGTCGTAGCCCGCGGCCCTGCCGGGATGAGGGATAGAATTGCTGAAGTTTTAGAGAATATATTGAGTGAGGGGGAAATTATCATCCGGAAGGAGGCGAAAGGGAAGACCAAGAAGAAGGACTTACGACCAGGCATTTATGAACTGGCTTTTGTGGGATGGGGATCGCGCCGGCTATTCGACTTTACGGTCCCAGAGGGAGCAGAGGACCGGTATTATCTCTTCGAGATGACCCTCGCGGTGGGTAACAAAGGGAGCGTCAGGCCCGAGGAGGTGATGGAGGCCGTAGGGCGGCGATGCCCCTTGGAGGTGGAGTTCCCACTCCTTCACATCGAGCGAATCAGGCTGTTCCGCAGGACCGAACATAGTTCCACCGACCCCCTCGACCTCTGCGACCCGATTTCATCAGGAGTTTTGTGAACGATCCACGGGATCCTTATTGAATTCGTTCCTTTTTGAAGAGAGGTAGTCGACATCATGTATAAGGAGATTGTCATTAACGCCGGTTCGGAGGAGACGCGGGCCGCCCTCCTCGAGGAGAATGAATTAGTTGAACTCTATATCGAACGACCCGTAAGCCAGCGAGTGGTCGGCAATATTTATAAGGGCAAGGTCGAGAACGTGTTGCCGGGAATGCAAGCGGCCTTCGTCGACATAGGTCTTGAGCGAAACGCCTTCTTATACATCGACGATGCCTTGCCCCCCCGGAACGGCGAGGACGACGATGACTATGAGGACGTCAAGAACTTGTCCATAAAGGACGTGCTCAACGAGGGCCAGGAGATCCTGGTCCAAGTGGTCAAGGAGCCCATCGGCGCCAAGGGGGCCCGGGTCTCTCGCCACATAACTCTGCCCGGGAGATACCTGGTGCTGATGCCCATGGTGGATTACGTGGGGGTCTCGCGACGCATCCAGGACGACGAGGAGAGGTCGCGCCTCCGCAGGTTGGCGGAGAAGGTCAGGCCCGAGGGCGCCGGGCTCATAGTACGGACCGTGGCCGAGGGCCACGAGGAAAGTGACCTGGCCCAAGACGTGGACTTCCTCGTCAAGCTCTGGGGCAGGATACAGAACCGGGCCAAGAACACCCGCGCCCCGGCCCTGCTCCACAGGGACCTCGGCCTAGTGTTCCGCGTCGTTCGCGACATGTTTACCGATGACGTGAACAAGCTGGTCGTGGACTCCCGCCACGAGTACGATCGCATTATGGAGCTGCTCGACTTCATCTCGCCCTCCCTCAAGGGACGCGTCAGCCTGTACAGGAACAAGGACCAGGCCATCTTCGACTTCTACGGCCTGGAGGCCGAGATCGACAAGGCCCTCAAGAGGCGTGTGTGGCTCAAGTGCGGGGGGTACATCGTCATCGACCAGGCGGAGGCCCTCACGGCCATCGACGTGAACACGGGCAAGTACGTGGGGTCAACCAACCTGGCAGATACGGTCTTGAAGACCAACCTGGAGGCCGCGCGGGAGATAGCCAGGCAGTTGAGGCTCAGGGATATCGGAGGCATCATAGTCATTGATTTCATCGATATGGAATCTCACCGCCACCGTCAGAGGGTCCTGCAGGCCCTGGAGGAGTCCCTGAGGCGCGACAGGACAAAGGCCCACATCCTGGGGATCACCCAGCTCGGCCTGGTGGAGATGACCCGCAAGAAGGTCCGGCAGGGCCTCGACCAGACCCTCCAGAAGCAGTGCCCCTACTGTGAAGGGCGGGGCAAGGTCCTCTCGGAGGAGACCATGGCCCGCAGGGTGCGGCGGGAGATCCGGAGGATCTTGCGGCAGAGCACCTCCGATGCCATTCTCATCGAGGTGCATCCCTCCGTGGCGGCCCTGGTGATAGGCTCGGGGGGACAGGCGCTCAAGGAGCTGGAGAAGGACCTCAGGAAGAGCATCTTCATCAAGGGCTCCGACGACTGTCATATCGAGGACATGCGGCTCAAGGCCCTCGGCTCCAAGGACGAGGTACAGGAGAAGGCCCTGCCGGTGAAGGCCGGCCAGGTCCTAGAGCTTAAGGTCGAGGAGCCCCACGTGTCCAACCTCTTTGACGGTATAGCCCGCGTGGAGGGTTACGTCGTGGACATAGAGGGCGCGGGCAATAAGGTGGGAGAGAGGGTCAAGGTCCAGATCACCCGGGCCTTTCGTACCTACGCCAAGGCCCGCATCTTGGCCTAGGGAAGGTAGAGCTCTGGTGTCCGGTCGCGGACCACGTCCGTCCCGGGCACCAGTTCTTTGTGTTCGGCCAAGGGCAGGTCCAGCCTAGCCAAGATGACCTGGTCCTCCCCCGGGAAGGCCGCCGCCAGGAGGGCCCCGTCGGGGTTGTAGACGGCGGTAGGACCGGGAGGCCTGGCGCACGAGGCCAGGAAGACCCTGTTCTCGGCGGCCCGCGTCGGGTACAGGCTCGCGTGGAACCGCTCCTCTCCCGTGGTCCAGATTATGAGGTCCGCGCCGAGGAGCGCGAGCTGGCGGGCAGCCTCGGGGAACAGGCCGTCCCGGCCCGGGAGGAGCCCAAGGCGGCCCACAGGCGTCTCTATGAGCCTAAAGCCCCTCTCCTTCCCCCCGTGGACCAGCCCCTGGGCGCCGAGGAGCTTGCCGTCCATAAAGGCCCAGGCCCGGGTCTCGTGGCCCATCACCAACACGCCGCGGAAGCTCCGCGAGGCTTCTTGGGCCCGCGCGCGGTCATCTCCGGGCACCACTGCTATGTCGGCGCCCTGTTCGGTGAATAAACGTAGGCAGCGATGGAGGTCCGACCCGCTGACCTGGGCCAGGCCCAGGTAGACCTGCCCCGGTGCCCCCCTATCGACGGCCCCGGCGGGCGCGGCCCAGAGGGGATAGGCTTCGGGGCGCCGTGCACGCAGGAGGGGTGGGGCGTCGGTCACCGTGACCTCGGCGACGATGACGGCCGGTTCGAGGGCTGGGGCGCGGGCCACGACCTCGCCAGCGGGGCTCACGATGATGCTGAGCCCGCAGAAGACCACCGACCCCGCCTCCATCCCCACCTTGTTCGCCGCCAGGACCCAGGCCCCGTTCTCCACGGCACGCGCCTGCATCATGAATCGCGGCTGCGGGTTGGTGAGGGCCTCCCGGTCGAAGCCCGTGGCCACCCAGTTCGTGCTGTCCAGAAACACCCTGGCGCCCTTCAGGGCTAAGGTGCGGGGTATCTCCGGCAGCCTGCCGTCGGCGCAGACGAACATGCCGAAGGAGGTACCCAGGGCCTCTACGGTCTCCAGGACGTCGCCGCGGTCGAACCAGCGTTCATCGAAGTGCCAGAGGAACAGCTTTCTATTACGACCCAGGATCTCGCCGGAGGGGGAGAGCATGAACACGGAGTTGTAACGCCGGGTTCCCACGTCCTCCACCAGCCCCACGCAGATATGGACGGACTCCCGCCGGGCCAGTTCCGCGAAGAACTCCAGGGCGTCCGCCGGCGTGGGCAGGCGGCGTGCCCGCCTGAGCTCGTCCCAGCCGGAGAGGTAGTACCCGGGATAAGTGCATTCGGGGAGGACGATCAGCTCGGCCCTGCGCGCTCTCGCCTCCCTCACCATATTCTCGGCCGCCCTCAGGTTCTCATCCGCCCGGTCGAGGGGACGGGCTGGAAGCTGCAGGCAGGCCGCCCGGAACTTGACGTGCATGCCGATACCTCCCATTGGGGTTGTTATAGGATTCTTGGGGCTGACGTAGAACTACTCCTTCTGTAATGCCTTCATCGTATTCAGGGGGTGATGCTTTGACGACCGAAGTCTCCCTGTTCGCCGCCTTCGGAGCGGGACTGGTGGCCTTTTTCTCGCCTTGTATAGTCCCAGTCCTCCCGGCCTATCTGACTACCCTCGCCGGCAGCGGGTCGCGGCGAACTCTGATCGTAAACGCCCTCATGTTCGTCCTGGGCTTCTTCCTCGTCTTCACGGCCATGGGCGTGACAGCCAGCTGGCTCGGCCAGTATATATCCCTCTACAAGGGGTTGATCACTAGGCTCAGCGGCCTCGTTATCATCATCTTCGGCCTGCACATGTCCGGGTTGATAAAGTTGCCCCTCCTCTACCGGGAGGCACGGGCCACCTACCGGCCCGTGACCATGACCCCCTTTGCCGCCCTGGGCATGGGGATGGTCTTCTCCCTGGGCTGGACGCCGTGCGTGGGCCCCGTGCTCGCCTCGGTCCTAGTGCTGGCCGCTAGCCAGTCGACCTCTCTCTGGGGAGGGCTCCTCCTGTCTATTTTCTCCCTAGGCATGGGCATCCCTTTCATGTTGGCTGCGACCTTCCTCGGCGGCCTTCTCAGCAGGAAGGAGGTGCTGGCCGCCCTGCCCGTGGTCAACCGGGTGGCCGGCTGGTTGCTGGTGGCCCTGGGAGTTCTCCTGGCCATGGACAAAGTGAACCTGCTCATGATATCGTGAGGGGTCCGGGCAGCGGAGGTAGCAGGTGTGGACTACTAGAAACGCATGATAACGCCCTTCATTCTGGGCTGGGTAATGTGCGCCAACAGGACGGTTATGGGATCGCTGTTGGTTGTCTTTGAGGATATTGGGTACGTACACGCAGTGGCTGGCTCTCCTGGTGCTGCCCTTACACCGGCCCGCCTCAGGAACGGCGGGCCTCCGCATGAGCCGTAGTGGGTGCCCTCAGGAGAGGATGTGGGCGAGTGCGTTGATCCCGTAACAGACCAGGGTGGCCACCGAGAGGGGGATGAGGGCCCCGAGGAGCGCCCATCCGACCCTGCCCGTCTCACGGTATATGGTCAGGAGGGTGGTCCCGCACGGGTAGTGGAGGAGGGAGAACAACATTACCGAGAGGGCCGTGAGCCAGCTCCAGCCCCTCTCGGTGAGGATCGTCCCCAGGGCCTCTAGCCCGTTCAGCTCCACCATCGTCCCCGCCGACAGGTACCCCATCAGCATTATGGGTATCACGAGCTCGTTGGCCGGCAGGGCCAAGAGGAAGGCCAGCAGGATGAAGCCGTCCATCCCTAGCGCCCTGCCCAGCGGGTCCAGCAGGTAGGCCGCGTGGGACAGTAGGCTGGCCCCCTGCACGGACGTGTTGCCCAAGAGCCAGATGATGGCCCCTGCGGGGGCCGCCAGAGTTACCGCACGCGCCAAGACGAAGGCCGTGCGATCCAGGAAAGATCGCACGAGCACCCTGCCCACCTGGGGCCAGCGGTAAGGTGGCAGCTCAAGGGCGAAGCCGCCCGGCGTGCCCCGCAGGAGGGTCCTGGACAGGGCCCAGGATACCGTGAGGGACACCGCCACCCCGAGGAGGACGGTGCCGGCGACTACGGCCGCGGCCATGACCGAGGAGCGGCCCATGAAGAGGATGGCCAGGGTTATGAGAAGGGGAAAACGGCCGTTACAGGGGACGAAGGTGTTGGTCAGCACCGCCACCAGCCTCTCCCGCGGTGAGTCGATTATCCGGCACGAGGTGACGCCGGCGGCGTTGCAACCGAACCCCATACACATGGTCAGGGCCTGTTTGCCGTGGGCGCCCGCTGCTTTGAAGAGACGGTCGAGGTTGAAAGCCACCCTGGGGAGGTAGCCCAGGTCCTCCAGAAGCGAGAACAGGGGGAAGAATATGGCCATGGGGGGTAGCATCACGGCCACGACCCAGGCCACGGCGCGGTAGACGCCAAAGACCAGCAGGCCGTGAACCCAGGCCGGGGCACCCAGGGCCAGCAGCAGCTGGCTTAACTTCCCCTCCAGCCAGAAGAGCCCGGTGGCCAAGAGCTCAGAGGGATAGTTGGCGCCCACTATGGTGAGCCAGAGGACGAGGCCCAGGAGGCCGAACATCACCGGGAACCCGAGCCACCGCGAGGTCAGCAGCGCGTCCAGCCCTTCGTCCCAGGCGGGCCGTGGGCGCTCCAGGGGGCGTAGGGCCCTGGAGGCTATCTCCTCAGCCCGCTGATATATCCTCGTCGCTATCTCCTCCCTGACCTGGCCCTCGGGCGTCATTCTAGGAACATCTATGTCTTGCCAGCTCAGGGTGGATCACCCTCTCCGCCGGATCGCCCCCTCCGGCGCAGCGTCTCAGGGTAGCCAGGAGGGACGTCTCTCCCTCGAGCAACCGCAGGGCGGCCCAGCGCCCCAGCCTGCCGTTGATACCCAGGGCTCGAAGTCGCCCCTGCAGCTGACGGACCGCCTCTTCCACCGGCGCGCTGTAGACCACAGGCCGGGCGTTGGGCTTGATCCTTCCACGGGCCACCGCGTCTACCTTCTCCATCAGCAGGCCTAGCCCCTCACGCCTCCTGGCTGACGTGGCCACCACGGGCACGCCCAGCTCTTCGGACAGCACATCCACGTCCACGAAGAGGCCCTTGCGGCGGGCCTCGTCGATCAGGTTCACGCACACCACGGCACGGGAGGTGACCTCCAGCACCTGCAGCACCAGGCTGAGGTTGCGCTCAAGGCAGGTGGCGTCGGTCACCACTACAGTCACGTCCGGCCTCCTAAGGCACAGGAAGTCGCGGGCCACCTCCTCCTCGGGCGAGGCGGCGGTCAGCGAGTAAGTGCCGGGGAGGTCCACGATCTGGTAGCGCCGGCCCCGGTATAAGGCCTCGCCCCAGGCCACCAGTACGGTCTTTCCCGGCCAGTTACCGGTGTGTTGCCTGAGCCCGGTGAGGGCGTTGAACAGGGTGCTCTTTCCCGTATTGGGGTTTCCCGCTAGAGCTATGACACCGGCGACCACACCATCACCTTCCCCGTGAGACCATAACTTCAGCGGCATCTTCCCGGCGGAGGGCGATAACTGTCCCCCGGACGAGATAGGCCCGGGGGTCGCCCAGGGGGCTTGCCCTCACGACCCTCACCCGGGTCCCCGGCACGAAGCCGAGGTCCAGGAGACGCCTTTGTGACCGGCCTTTGCGTAACCCCTGCACTACGGCCTCACAGCCGACCGGGACGGAGCCCAGAGGTTCGACCACCGCGCCCGCCTCCCCAGGTTAGTTCCCTACACGCAGGATATGAGGCAGGTGGCCTTTTTGTCACAGTCAACACTCTTGGCGGCGGCTAACTCCTCCTCGGCGCCCGCATAGGATCAAGGTGGGGAGGTGATGAGATGGACCGGGATAAGTTCCGCACCTTTCGTGGCTACTCCATGGAGAGCAGGGAGGAGGGCGACCTCACTCCCAGCATGGAGGACTACCTGGAGATGATATACCGCATCGCGGGGGAGAGCGGTTACGCCCGGGTCAACGACCTGGCGCTGGCCCTTAACGTGCAGCCCTCGTCAGCCAGTAAGATGGTGAGGAAGCTGGCCGAACAGGGGCATCTTAAGTACGAGCCCTACGGGATCCTGTCGCTCACGGAGTCGGGCCGGCAGGCCGGCAGGCTCCTCCTAAAGCGGCATGAGACCCTGGCGACCTTTCTAGAGCTGCTCGGGGTGAGGGCTAACCTCCTGCAGGACACGGAGCGCATCGAACACCTGGTCAGCGAGGAGACGCTGGGACATATCGCTGCCTTCGTGGAGTTCGCAAGCGAGAACCCAGGCTGGCTTGAGCCCTTTCATCGGTACTTGCACGAGAGACGCGGCCGCTAGCGCCCAGGCGGTCTTCCACCGCGAGCTGCTGGGCCAGTTGGAACCGAGGCAGGGAATCGGCGGTCTGTGGTAGAATACTAAGGGAGCGGTCGAAGGGCGCGGAGACGCGTCCTCTCTTTTGGTGGAGGTGAGGACCTTGTTAATGGCCATAGACGTGGGGAACACCAACGTGGTTATCGGGCTCTTCCAGGGAGAGGAGCTCCAGCACCAGTGGAGGCTCTCCACCGACAGGAGCAGGACGGCCGATGATTACGCGGTGCTGATCAAGGGGCTTATGGACATGGTGGGGATGTCCATGGAGGAGGTCGACGGCGCCGTATTGGCCTCGGTAGTGCCGCCCCTGGTGGGTACCTTCCGGGAACTGTGCTCCGGCTACCTCAAGGTCAAGCCGCTCATAATCGGCCCCAACATCAAGACCGGGGTGCGGGTGCTCTACGATAACCCCCGGGAGGTGGGAGCGGACCGGATCGTGAACGCCGCCGCGGCTCACAGGGAGTACGGCGGGCCGGTGATAGTGGTCGACTTCGGCACCGCCACCACCTTCGACGTCATCTCGCGCCAGGGGGAGTACCTCGGCGGCGCCATAGCCCCGGGGATAGGGATCTCGACCGAGGCCCTCTTCCACAGGGCGGCCAAGCTGCCGAAGATTGAGCTCAGAGAGCCCCCTTCTGTTATCGGCAAGAACACGATCCACAGCATGCAGTCGGGCATCGTGTTCGGCTTCGCCGGTCAGGTCGACGCCCTGAATCGGCGGATCGCCGAGGAGCTGGGCGAGGAGCCCATGGTCGTGGCCACGGGAGGACTAGCAGAGCTCGTGGCCGGGGTATCGGAGACCATCCAGGCGGTCGACCCGCTGCTGACCATCAAAGGGCTGAGGATAATATACGAGCTCAATACGTGAAGGGGATAGGGCATGTTCAGAGGAGCGAGGATGGCCTTCGTATACGCTCACCCGGACGATGAATCCTTCATAACCGGCGGCACCGCCGCCCACTATTCCTCCCAAGGGGTGGAGGTCTATCTCCTCTGCGCAACCCGGGGCGAGGCCGGGAGGACCGGCATCCCTCCCGTGTGCGCCCGGGAGGAGCTGCCCCGGGTGAGGACAGAGGAGGTGATCCGGGCGGCGGTCACCCTGGGGATCTCCGAGGTTCAGTTCCTCGATTACCGCGACGGCACCCTCTCCGAGCAGCCCACTGGGGAGATGGCCGGCGAGATAGCTGAGGCCCTGCTGGCCTGGCGTCCCCACGTCGTGGTCACCTTCCCCCCGGACGGCCTGTCCGGACATCCCGATCACCGGGCCGTCCACCGGGCCGCCCGCCGGGCCGTCGCCCTCTGCGGGGAGAGGGGATGGACTGTGCCCAGGCTCTTTTACGCCGTCTTCCCCGCCAGTTTTTGGCGCACCGTCGGGCGCGACCGTCCCGGCGTGGAGGAATCCAGCATAAACGTAACCCTGGAGCTGGGAGAGGCCGCGCGGGTCAAGCTCGAGGCCGTGCGAAAGCACCGCACCCAGAATCACGTGCTTCGCTGGTACCTCAACTTCCCCGAAGAGGAGATCCTCCGTCTCTACCAGAGAGAATATTTCCTCCTGGACCGAGAGCTCAGCGCCGACAGCGATGTGTCACCCACCTGTCTCTTCGCGGGGCTCCTCGACTCCTGAGGAGGCCCCGGATTCTCTCCCAGGTTCCCCTCGCTGGGAGCAGGAGTCGCTCTCGCCGGCCGAGAATCCCTAGACAAAAGCCCTTCTTAAGGAGGCCGTCATGCTGAAGTTAGCCTTCTACGGCGCCGCGCGTACGGTCACCGGCTCCTGCTTTTTGGTTGAGGCCGGTGACACGAGGGTGTTGGTGGACTGCGGCATGTTTCAAGGGACCAGGGAGATCCGGGAGAGGAACTATCGGGATTTCCCCTTCCGGCCGGGGGACATAGACTTCGTATTGCTGACTCACGCCCATATCGACCACTCAGGCCTGATCCCCAAGCTGTTCCTCGGGGGATACGACGGCCCGGTCGTCGCCACCCACGGCACGGCGGACCTGTGCGGGATCCTCCTGCCCGACAGCGGCCACATTCAGGAGATGGAGGTGGAGCGGAAGAACCGCAAGGCGCGGAGGGCCGGCAAGCCCCTTCTGCAGCCGATATACACGGCGAGGGATGCCTTTGCCTGCCTGCCGAATTTCAGGCCGGTGCGGTACCGCGAGGTCGTAACCCTGACGCCGAACATTAAAGTGCGCTTCCGGGAGGCCGGGCACATTCTCGGCTCCGCCCTGATCGAGATGTGGGTCGGGGAGGTGAAGATCGTCTTCACGGGCGACCTCGGGGGCCCCGGGCATCCCATCGTTCGGGACCCGGCCATCGTGGGCAGCGCCGATTACGTGGTCATGGAGTCCACCTACGGCGATCGCCTGCAGCGCGATACCGAGGATGTGGAGGCCCAGCTCGCCGAGGTCATCAAGGAGACCTTCGCCCGGGGCGGCAACCTCATCATCCCGGCCTTCGCCGTGGAGAGGACTCAAGACCTCCTCCTGGCCCTGAATAACCTCATTGAGGCCGGGGAGATCCGGGCCCGCGATGTGTACATCGACAGCCCCCTGGCTATCTCCGCCACCGAGATCTTCTGTCGGCACCCGGAGTACTACGACGAGGAGACCACGGCCCTGATGGAGGCCACCGGGGCCTGCCCCCTGCACCTGCCCGGCCTACGGTACGCCCGTACCACAGAGGAATCCATGGCGTTGAACGAGATCAAGGGCGGCGCCATCATCATCTCCGCCAGCGGGATGTGTGACGCCGGGCGCATCAAGCACCACCTCAAGCATAACCTCTGGCGGCCCGAGTGCACCATCCTGTTCGTGGGCTATCAGGCCCACGGGACCTTGGGCCGAAGGATCCTGGACGGCGCCAAGACCGTCAGGATACACGGCGAGGAGATAGTCGTGAGGGCGGCCATCCGGAAGATAGAGGGGTTCTCCTCCCACGCGGACCAGGCCGAGCTCCTAGCCTGGCTGGGGAGCCTGCAGGGGCCTCCGGCACAGGTGTTTCTCGTGCACGGGGAGGAGGAGGCCCAGAAGGTCCTCGCCGAGCTCATCGGCAGGGAGCTGGGCTTCCCCGTGGAGGTGCCCCAATACGGGCAGGTCTTCGAACTACAGGCGACGGGGAGGAGCCATCCCGTACAGCCAGAGGTCCCCCTGGGACCCTACCGAGCCCTGGCCGCCCATTACCGCGTAGGGCAGCTTCTAGCCGCCCTGTCCCCGGGCCAGGAGGACAGGGAGGAGGTGCGTAAGGCCCTAAAGCACCTTCAATCGGCGGCCGCGCTCTTGGAGAGCGTGGTCGAGGGACCCGTCGCCGCCGCTGCGGGGGACGAGGTGAGGGCGAAGGGGTATTGACACCCGGCAATTTAGGGTGGTAAAATGCAACCAACAATTTAATAACGGCAGGCAGGACTTCTTATCAAGAGTGGTGGAGGGACTGGCCCAATGAAACCCGGCAACCACCCGTCTACGTACGGGCAAGGTGCCAATTCCTGCAGAACCGTGGAGGTTCTGAGAGATAAGGAGGTCGGCTGTAGTTCATTAGAGCCCCTTCTCTCAGAAGGGGCTTTTGAGTTCAAAAAGCCGCGTCGCTCAGGGCCTCCACCGGAAGGAGGCTCTTTCAATGACCGTAGCAAGACGTTTTGACACCCTGGCCGTTCACGCAGGGGGCAGCCCCGATCCCGCCACGGGGGCGCGGAGCGTGCCCCTCTACCAGACCACGTCCTTCGTCTTCAGGGACGCCGACCACGCTGCTAGGCTCTTCGCCCTCGAGGAGCCCGGGTTCATCTACACCCGGATCGGAAACCCCACCGTGGCGGCCTTCGAGGAACGAATGGCGGCCCTGGAGGGCGGGGTGGGGGCCCTGGCCGTATCCTCGGGCCAGGCCGCGGCCACCTACGCCTTGCTGACCATAGCCGGGGCGGGAGACGAGATCGTGGCCGGCTCCAGCCTCTACGGCGGGACTTATACCCTCTTCTCCAGCACGCTGCGGAGATTCGGCGTCAGGGTCCTGTTCGTGGACTCCGCGGACCCGGACTCCTTCGCCCGGGCCATCAACGACCGCACCAAGGCCCTGTACGTGGAGACGATAGGCAACCCCAGCCTGGATGTGCCCGACCTGCAGGCTCTGGGTCAGGTGGCGGAGGAGGCCGGGGTCCCCCTGATAGTGGACAATACCTTCGCCAGCCCCTACCTGTGTCGACCCTTCGACCACGGGGCACATATCGTCGTCCACTCCACCACCAAGTACATCGGCGGCCACGGCACCTCTATCGGCGGGGTCGTGGTCGATTCGGGCCGGTTCGACTGGACGCGCGGCAGGTTCCCCGAGCTCTGTGAGCCCGACCCCACCTACCACGGGCTCGTCTTCGTCGAGAAGTTCGGCCCGGCCGCCTTCATAGCCAAGGCCCGCCTCCAGCTGCTCAGGGACCTGGGTTCCTGTATGAGCCCCTTCAACGCCTTCCTGTTCATCCAGGGGCTCGAGACCCTCTCCCTGCGTATGAGGCGGCACAGCGAGAGCGCGCTGGCCATAGCCCGGCCCCTGGCGGACCCCCCCGCCGTATCCTGGGTGAGCTATCCCGGCCTTTGCTCTCACCCCAGCTACGAGAGGGCCCTGCGGTACCTTCCCGAGGGCCAGGGCGGGATCTTGGCCTTCGGCGTGCGCGGGGGATACGAGGCCGCGAAGAGGCTCCTGTCCTCCCTGTCCCTCTTCTCCCTCCTGGCCAACGTAGGCGACGCCAGGTCGCTGGTCATCCACCCGGCCAGCACCACCCACGCGCAGCTGACGGCAGAGGAGAGGGCCAAGGGCGGCGTGACCGACGACATGATCAGGATCTCGGTGGGCCTTGAGGACGTCCGCGACCTGATCGAGGACCTCGATTACGCTCTCGGGAGGGTGACGCGATGAGCCAGCACTGTTGGGCCGATGAGTACCCCGACCGTGGGCGGACAGAACTGCAGAAAGGCCGGCGTTCCTTCGGCCCCTTCCGGATGGAGCTCGGCGGCTCGCTTCCCTCCCTGACCCTCTCCTACGAGACCTTCGGCGAGTTCAGGGGGGACAACGCCGTTCTGGTCTGTCACGCCCTGACCGGCGACTCCCACGTCTCCCGCGGTGAGAGCGGCGTCCCGGGGTGGTGGGAGGATGTCGTGGGGCCGGGCAGGCCGGTGGACACCTCCCGCTACTTCGTGCTCTGCGTGGACGTTCCCGGCAGCTGCCACGGGTCCACCGGCCCCTCCTCATCGGACCCCAGGACCGGCAGGCCCTACGGCCCCACCTTTCCGGCCCTCACTATCCGGGACATGGTGAGGGCGAGCAGGCGTCTGGCCTCCTCGCTCGGCATAAGGAGGTTTAGGGCCATCATCGGGGGCTCCATGGGCGGCATGCAGGTGCTGGAATGGGCGGTGACCTATCCCGGTTCGGCCGACGTCTACGTGCCCATAGCCACCCCCGCCGCCCATACGGCCACCGCCATAGGCTACCACGAGGTCATGCGACAGGCCATCGTCGGCGACCCCGGCTGGCGGGGAGGCTGGTACTACGGCACGGCGGGGCCGGGCGCCGGGCTGGCCACGGCCAGGATGCTGGCCATGCTCACCTATAGGTCCGACGCGTCCCTGGAGGCCCGCTTCGGCAGGCAGTGGACGGGGGAGGCGCTGCGGGGGACCCTGCCCCTTGTTGACGGTGTACCCTTCCAGATCCAGAGCTACCTGAGGCATCAGGGGCGGAAGCTGGTGGAGAGGTTTGACGCCAATTCCTACCTTTACCTCACGCAGGCCATGGACCTCTTCGACCTGGCCTGGGGCAGGGGGTCCCTCAGGCAGGCGCTTGGGCGGATACGGGGCCGCGTGGTCCTGGTGGGCATCGACAGCGACGTCCTGTATTCCACAGAGCACATCCAAGCCCTTGAGAGGGAGCTCAGAGGGGCGGGGATAGAGGTGGACTATCGTGAGATCTCCTCCCCCTACGGACATGACGCCTTCCTGCTCGAGGGGGAGCAGGTGGGCGACGTCCTGAGGGAGGCGTTGGAGCAAGGGGAGGTCGAGGGTCGTGGCCGATAGGGTGATCAAGGTGGGGCTCTTGGGCCTGGGTACGGTGGGGAGCAGCCTGGTGAGGCTGTTGGAGGCCAACGCCCAAGAGGTATGGCGCCGCACTGGCGTCCTGCCCCTCGTGACCACGGCGCTGGTGCGTGACCCGGCCAAGCCGCGGAACTTGGGGAGCTGGCGCGGCACCCTTACCACCGATCCCGAGGAGGTCCTGTCCTCGGACGTGGACGTGGTGGTGGAGGCCATGGGCGGGGTGGAGCCGGCGACCCAGTACCTCCTACGGGCCCTGGAGAGGGGCAAGCACGTGCTGACGGCCAATAAGGAGCTGGTCGCCGGCTCCGGCCCCAAACTGCTGGCGGCTGCCGAGCGGCCTCGCCGCATGTTCCTCTTCGAGGCCAGCGTGGCCGGCGGCGTACCCGTCATCGGCCCGCTCACCACCAGCCTCGCGGCCAACCGGGTGAGCCTCGTCGAGGGGATCCTGAACGGCACCACCAACTTCATCCTCGACGCCATGCGGGAGGGCGCCAGCTTCGAGTCGGCCCTGGCCGAGGCCCGCAGGAGGGGTTATGCCGAGGCCGACCCCACTGAGGATATCAAGGGCTTCGACGCGGCCAGGAAGCTGGCGATCCTGGCCAGCCTGGCCTTCGACCGGCCGGTTCCCGTGGCCTGGGTCAAGACCAGAGGGATAGAGGAGGTCACGCCGGAGGACCACCAGAACGCGGCCAGGCTGGGCGCGGTCATCAAGCTCCTGGCCCGGGCCTCGTCAGAGGGCGGCCGGCTCGAGCTGTCGGTCGTCCCCACCCTCATCGCCGCCGACCATCCCCTGGCTGCGGTGAGGGGGGCCGATAACGCCGTCCGCGTCAAGGCCGATCAGGTGGGAGAGGTGGTCTTCTCAGGGCCTGGGGCGGGCGGCCCCGCCACGGCCAGCGCCCTAGCCGGGGACTTGGTGGCCGTGGCTCGGGGTGCGGGAGCTCTGCAGATACCCGCGTGGAAGGTCCCCACCATCCACGAGTCGCCGGCCCCGGCCTTCGATTACCGCGGCCGCTACTACCTCCGCCTGCGCATCGAGCCCGACCGCCTCCGGGAGGAGGGCCTGGTGCTGGCGAGGTCCTGGCGAAGGCAGGCCGGGTTCGGCGCCGTCGTCGGCCCCGTGGGGGAGAGGGAGCTGCGCAGGGCGCTGCGCAGGCTGGGTCACGCCTATACCTACTTCCCCCTGCGAGAGGACGATTAACGTAGCCCGGTACAGCATATCTTGAATACTCGGACATATCCGGCTAGCACAATTAACTGTGAGCCTTGTGGCCCAAGGGCTGATGAGGTACAATACTCGTTAACAACTGCGAGGACCCGGAGAGTAGCCTGGCAGAAGATGTCAGAGAGAGGGGGTCACCGGCTGCGAGCCCCCTTCATCGGAGCCCGGTGAAGACCACCGGCGAGCAGTCCCCCTGAAAGGCCAGTAGGGGGGACCGGTGGGGACCGTTAGAACCCGCCGAGGGGGCCCGTGCGGCCAACTGGGGTGGAACCGCGGATTACCCGTCTCCAGGTGGAGACGGGCCTTGTTTTTTAGAGGGGGGAGGTAATATGTCAATGAAGTTCAAGCTCGGGCTGTGCGGGCTCGGCACGGTGGGGAGGGGCGTGGTGGACATGCTTACCAGGAACGGTCGGACGATCGCTGAGCGGACCGGCCTGGAGTTCAGCGTGACGCGGGTCCTGGTAAGGGACCCCGCCAAGGAGAGAGACCTTCCCCCCGGCGCCCGCCTGACCTTCGACTACCGGGAGCTCATCGAGGACCCCGAGGTGGATATAGTGGTGGAGGTCATGGGGGGTCGGGATACCGCCCTCGAGGTTATCCTCGGTGCCCTCAGAGGCGGCAAGTCAGTGGTGACGGCCAACAAGGAGGTAATGGCCTCCTTCGGGCCCGAGGTCTTCGCGGCGGCTAGGGAGCACGGGGCCGACCTCTTCTTCGAGGCCAGCGTGGGAGGCGGCATACCCCTCATCCGACCCCTGAAACAGTGCCTGGTGGGGAACGAGGTGAGCTCACTGCTGGGGATCCTCAACGGGACGTCCAATTACATCCTCACCAGGATGGCGGCGGGCGTAGAGTTCTCCGCCGCCCTGCGCGAGGCCCAGCAGAGGGGCTACGCCGAGGCCGACCCGCGGGCTGACCTGGAGGGTCACGACGCCGCGAGGAAGTTGGCCATCCTGGCGGCCGTGGCCTTCGGGGCCAGGGTGAAGGTGCAGGAGGTCTACACGGAGGGGATAGGCGGGCTGGAGGCCAGGGACGTGGAGTACGCCGCCAGGTTGGGATGGGCCGTCAAACCGCTGGTCATGGGGGACATGCTCGAGGGTCGGCTGTCCCTGCGGGTGTACCCCGCGCTCCTGCCCCTCTCTCACCCCCTGGCCAAGGTGGACGGGGCCTTTAACGCCGTGCTCTTGGAGGGGGACTTCGTGGGCCGGACCCTCTTTTACGGGCAGGGCGCGGGCGGCGCGCCCACGGCCAGCGCCGTGGTGGGGGACATCATCGAGGCCGCCAGGAACCGGCTTAACGGGCATAATGGGGTGGGTTGCACCTGCCGTTGCGAGGTCCAGGTCGCGGACATGGCCGAGCACGTCTGTCAGCACTACCTCCGCTTCGTAGCCCGGGACGTGCCGGGGGTGCTGGGGAGGGCGGCCTCCGTCCTCGGAGCGTGTGGGGTGAACATCCACTCCGTCCTTCAAACCCCTCTTGAGCGGGGAGAGGCCGAGCTCGTCTTCGTGACGCACCCGGTTCGCGAGGGCTCCCTACGGGAGGCCCTGGCCGAGCTCCGCCGTGAGGTCTCGGGCCTCACCCTGAGGACCCACCTGCGGCTGGCGGGGGTGGCCGAGCTGTGAGAGCTCTGGTTATGAAGTTCGGCGGGACCTCAGTGGCCACCTCCTCTCATCTCCGGCGGGTGGCCAAGCGCATCATCCAGACCCGGCGGAGGGGCCTGCACCCGGTGGTTGTGGTGTCCGCCCGCGGCGATACCACCGACCGTCTGCTGCGCGTGGCCAGCCAGGTGGCTGCCCGGCCCCGGGGGCGCGAGCTCGACGTCCTCCTGTCCACCGGCGAGCAGGAGGCCATGGCCCTGCTGGCCATGGCCATCCAGGATATGGGGTGGGATGCCGTGTCCCTGACTGGCGCCCAGGGCGGGATCCTCACCGACGAGAACCACACCCGGGCCAGGATCATCAGCGTGAGGCCGGATCGCATCAGGGCGGAGATCGGGGCGGGCAGGATCCCCATCGTGGCGGGCTTTCAGGGGGTTAACGGCTATCAGGACATAACCACCCTGGGCCGCGGGGGCTCGGACACCACTGCGGTCGCCCTGGCCGCTGCCCTGGGCCTTGGGTTGTGTGAGATATATACTGACGTGGAGGGGGTGTTCACCGCCGACCCCCGCGTGGTGCCCAAGGCGCAGCTCATACCCAGGATATCCTACCACGAGATGCTGGAGCTCGCCGGGCGCGGGGCGCGGGTTGTGCACCTTCGCGCCGTGGAGATCGCCAAGAAGTATCAGGTCCGGATACACGTTCGCTCCTCCTTCACCGAGGGAGAGGGCACCTACATCGAGGAGGTGGGAGAAGTGGAGAAGGGTCGGGTTGTCACCGGTATCGCCCACGAGGAGAAGGTGGCCAAGGTGACCATCACCGGCGTGCCGGACCGGCCCGGGGTGGCGGCGACCCTCTTCCAGGCCCTGGGGCAGAGGGGGGTCGTGGCGGGTATGATAGTCCAGAGCGCCCCCAGGGGAGGGGTGAACGACATCACCTTCACCGTCGCCGTGGATCAGTCCGAGGAGGCCCTGGAGGTGACGAAGGAGGTCGCGGCGGAGCTCGGGGCCGCGGGATGCTTCGTTGAAGGGGACGTCGCCAGGGTGTCCATCGTGGGCGCCGGGATGCTGGGACATCCGGGCGTGGCCGGGGCCATGTTCGGGGCCCTCGGCCGGGCCGGGATCAACATCCAGCTCATCAGCACCTCCGACATCTCCATATCCTGCGCTGTGGCCAGGAGCGACCTAGGCCGGGCGCTGGAGGTCCTCCACAGGCAGTTCGAGCTGGAGAGGGAAGCATGATGGGCTGGAGAGGGGTAGTCGAGGAATACCGTGACCTCCTGCCCGTGGAGGGGGCCCGAGAGGTGGTGACGCTCCTGGAGGGGAACACGCCCCTGATCCCCTCTCGGCGCCGGGGGCTGTACCTGAAGTACGAGGGCGCCAACCCGACGGGATCCTTTAAGGACAGGGGCATGGCCCTGGCCATGACCATGGCCCTGTCCCGAGGGGCGCGGGCCGTGGTCTGCGCCTCTACGGGCAACACCTCGGCCAGCGCCGCCGCCTACGCAGCCCGGGCGGGGCTCGGCTGTCTGGTCATCGTGCCCGCGGGCCAGGTGGCCGCCGGGAAGCTGGCCCAGGCCCGGGCTTACGGCGCGCAGGTGTTGGAGAGCGAGGGGGGCTTTGACGATGCTCAGGCCCTGGTGAGGGAGCTAGCCGCGCGCGAACCCCGCCTCGAACTGGTGAACTCCCTTAACCCCTACAGGACCCCGGGCCAGATGACGGCGGCCTTCGAGATCTGCGACGTCCTGGGCCGGGCGCCCGACCTGGTGATCCTGCCCGTGGGCAACGCCGCCAACATCGTCGCCTACTGGCGCGGGTTCGTGCGGTACAGCCAACACCGCCGCATAACCACCCTCCCCAGGATGATCGGGGTTCAGGCCAGGGGGGCGGCCCCGCTGGTGCTGGGGAGGCCCGTCCGACCAGAGACGGCGGCCACCGCCATCCGCATCGGCCGGCCCGTGAACGCCGACAAGGCCCTGGCCGCCGTGAGGGAGTCGGGGGGAGCGGTTATCGCCGTGGAGGAGTGGGAGATAGAGGAGGCCGCCCGGCAGTTGGCCCGGGAGGGCGTCTTCGCCGAGCCGGCCTCCGCCGCCAGCGTGGCCGGGTACACGCGCCTCCTCGAGGCGGGGTACGTGAGGGCGAAGGACCTGGTGGTCTGCGTGTTGACCGGCAACGGGCTCAAGGACCCGGATTACGCCATCAGGTACGGGAGCGAGGTCAGGGCCTTCGACGGCGGGCCCGAGGCTCTCCTTGCGGAGGTGAGGGGATGGCTGGACGGCTCTGTGTGAGGGTCCCCGCCACCGTGGCCAACCTCGGGCCGGGCCTCGACTGCATGGGGGCGGCCATCGACCTCCACAACACCTTCGCGGTCAGCCCCCGACCTGGGGTACGGGTCCGCGGCGAGGGGGCCGGGGCGCTCTCCGAGGGACCGGACAATCTGGTAATGAGGGCCGCGCGGCGGGCGGCCGAGCACCTCGGGCGCGCCCTGCCGGCCGACCTGGGGATAGAGTGCGAGAACCGGATACCGCTCCGCCGGGGCCTGGGGTCCAGCGCCGCGGCCATCGTCGGCGGCATCCTCCTGGCCGACGCCCTCCTGGACGGGGGCCTCGAGCCCATAGACGTGATGCGCTTGGGGCTTGAGTTCGAGGACCATCCCGACAACCTGGCTCCCGCCCTCTTCGGCGGCGTCTGCATCGCCCTGCGGGACGAGGAGGGGGTCAGGGTGGTGAGGTTGGAGCCGCCGGCCGAGCTGGTGCCCGTCCTGGTGGTTCCCGGCTGCCAGCTCTCGACCCGGAGGAGCAGGCGGGTGCTGCCGGCAGAGGTCCCTCTCCGGCACGCGGTGGCTAACGTGGCCCGTGCGGCGCTTCTCACGGCCGCCCTGCTGGGGTCGGGCAGGGAGGCCCTGGGGGCGGCCCTGAGCGACGACCTGCATCAGCCCTACCGCCTGTCCCTCGTGCCCTGGTTCCAGGACCTCGTCCGAGCCGGACGCCGGGCCGGGGCCTACGGCGTGGTCTTGAGCGGGGCCGGCCCCTCGGCCCTGGCCCTGAGCCCGCCTGACCGCGTGGCGGCGGTGAGGGAGGCGCTAGAGGGGACCCTCCACCGCCTGGGCGTAGAGGCCCGGGTCCTACCGGCCTCCTTCGTGGCTCAGGGGGCGCGGGTGGAAGGTAAGTACCGGCGGGACGGCGAAACTGTAATCCAGCATCTGTGACATCCTGCGAGGAGGGGCTGAGGTGATCGGGCTGGAGGAGAGGACCTGGGGTGGGATCTTCGGGGTGGCCGTCGGGGACGCCCTGGGGGCGACTCTCGAGGGCATGGACCGTGACGAGGCGCGACGGAGGTATGGCCTGCTCCGCGAGATGCTGGGCGGCGGCTGGCTCAGCCTGGAGCCGGGGGAGGTCACCGACGACACGGAGATGACCCTGGCGGTGGCGCGGGGGCTGTGCTCCTCCCCCGACGACCCGGTGCCCGCCGTGGGCCAGGAGTTCGTGCGCTGGTTCCAGTCCGGGCCGCGCGACGTGGGGAATACCGTCAGGACGGCCATCGAGGCCTACCTGGAGCTCGGCGATTGGGACCGCGCCTCCCAGTACACCTCCTTCTCAATGCACGGCAGGGTGGCCGGCAACGGCTGTCTTATGAGGGCGCTGCCGGTGACCTTCCTTCACCCACGGGATCCGGCGGCGCTGAAGAGGACCTCGGCCGCCATCGCCGCCATGACCCACCGGGACCCGCTGGCCGAGGCCTGCTGCTCCCTGTATAACCTCCTCGCCCGCCACCTGCTGCTGGGGCGGGACGCGGTGGAGGCCCTGCGGCGGGCGAGGGCGGAGCTCGGCCCCGCCCCCCCCGGTGAGCTCGACGCCGTGCTGGAGCGGTTTAAGCGCTTCAGGGAAGAGGACCTGAGGCCTACGGGCTACGTGCTGGACACCCTGGCCTGTGCCCTCTGGGCTTTCTACACTACCGAGTCGGCCGAGGCGGCCGTGGTGAGGGCCGTTAACCTGGCCGGCGACGCCGACACCATAGGCGCCGTGTGCGGGGGGCTCGCCGGCCTTTATTACGGCTACCACGCCCTGCCGGCCCGCTGGGTGGAGAAGATCCGGCCCCGAGACGCCCTGGCAGAGGTGGCGGAGCAGTTGATGGAGCTCTGGAGGAGGGGTGCGGGTGCCTAGGCTCGGAGTGCTCACGGGAGGAGGCGACTGTCCCGGGCTCAACGCCGTCATCCGGGCGGTGGTCAAGACGGCCAACGCGGGCGGGTACAAGGTGATCGGCTTCCTCGACGCCTACAGCGGCCTGGTGGAGCGGCGGCACATAACCCTCGACCGCCAGGCCATCTCCGGCCTCTTACATCGCGGCGGCACCGTGCTCGGGACTAACAACAGGGACAACCCCTTTCGTTATCCCGTGGGTGATGGGACCTGCGCGGACAGGTCGGATGACGTGTTGAGGACGCTGGACGACCTAGGGATAGAGTGCCTGGTGGCCATCGGCGGGGACGGCACCCTCTCCATCACCAAGGAGCTCGTGGACAAGGGGGCCAGGGCCGTGGGGGTGCCGAAGACTATCGACAACGACCTGGCGGCGACGGACAGGACCTTCGGCTTCGACACCGCCGTGGCTACGGCCACGGAGGCCCTGGACAGGCTGCACACCACCGCTGAGTCCCACCACCGGGTCATGGTCCTGGAGCTCATGGGTCGCTACGCGGGCTGGATCGCCCTGGAGAGCGGCGTGGCCGGTGGGGCCGACGTGATACTGATCCCGGAGATCGAGTGGACCATCGACGCCGTGGCGGCCAAGATACTGGAACGTAAGCGGGCGGGCAAGCCCTTCAGCGTGGTGGTCGTGGCCGAAGGGGCCCGGGCCCCGGGCGGAGGCATGGTGGTGAGGGAACGCGTGAAGGGGAGCGCTGACCCGGTGCGCCTCGGCGGCATAGGAGACCTGGTGGGGCAGCTTATCGCGGAGGCGACGGGCATAGAGACCCGGGTGACCGTCCTCGGTCACCTTCAGCGGGGCGGCTCGCCCTCGCCGGCCGACAGGGTGCTGGCGACGAGGTTCGGGGTGGAGGCCGCTCGCCTGGCCATGGAGGGCATCAGCGGGGTCATGGTCTGCCTCGAGGGGTCGCGGGTATCCCACGTGTCCCTGGCCGATGCCACGAAGAGGCTCAAGAAGGTCCCCCCGGACCACCAGTTGATCCGGGCGGCTCGGGCCATAGGGATATCCTTCGGCGACGTCGAACCTTAGGCCAGGGAGGTGAGGGCGTGGGGAGGTTATACGTCAAGGATTTTCAACCGGGCGATAGGGTGAGGACGACGCTGCTGGTGCTCTCCAGGCGCCTCGTGCCCTTTCGTGATCCCACCAGGGGCAATTTCCTGCACTTGAGCCTCGCCGACAGGACTGGGACCGTGCAGGGCCGCGTGTGGGACAGGGCGGAGGAGCTCTACGCCATGGTCTCCGACGAGGACCTGGTGGACGTCCAGGGCGTGGTGGAGGAGTACCAGGGGTCCTTGCAGCTGATCGTGGAGAAGCTCAAGAAGGTGCCCGAGGAGAAGGTGGACCCCTTTGATTTCGTCCCCAGCACGGAGAAGGACCCAGAGGCCATGATGGCGGAGCTCGACGAGATCATAGGCTCCCTGTCCAATAGACATCTCCTGGCCCTGCTCGACGGGTGGTTCAACGCCGAGCCCTTGCGAGGACAGTTCATGCTGGCGCCGGCGGCCAAGCAGATCCACCATTCTTACCTCGGCGGGCTGCTGGAGCACACGCTGGAGGTGGTGCATCTCGCCGACGCCCTCGTGGGCCTTTACCCGTCCCTCGACCGGGACCTGTTGATCACGGCGGCGATCCTGCACGACGTAGGGAAGTTGAGGGAGTTCAAGTACCGCCGCGCCATAGACTACACGGACAGGGGCAGGCTTATCGGCCACACGGTCCTGGGCTACGAGCTGGTGATGAACCGGGTACGCGAGCTCGAGGGCTTTCCCTCCTCCCTAGCCATGCATCTTGGACACCTAATCCTGACCCACCACGGTGAGATGGACTACGGGGCCCCCATACGGCCCCAGACCCTGGAGGCGGCGGCCCTGCATCACGCCGATCTGACCAGCGGCAAGGTCAAGCAGTTCGCCCAGATACTGGCGGGCTGTGCGGACGGGGAGAGGTGGACGGCCTATAACCGCCTGCTGGGCCGCTTTCTGTATAAAGGATAACGGGTTGTGACCGGTGGTGAGAGCAAGAAGGCCTCTGCGCGTCGCCCTGGTGATCACGGGATTTTCCCTCATGTTCGGCCTCTTCCTCCTGACCTTCATCGGGGCCCGCCCCGCCCAGGTGGGGGGGTTCGTCGCCCTTATGCTGGTCATCGCTGCGCTCCTGCCGCCCCTGCTCCGTCGCCGATGACCTGGGGGCCTCTATCCCAGCAGCCTGTACCCGGTGTAGACGAAGTAGCCGGCCAGGGCGATGATGAAGAGCCCGCACGCCGCGAGGACGCTTCTGTAGAGGCGGTCGCTCACCAGCCGCAGACCGCCCACCGTCAGCAGGGAGACGAGCCCGTACCAGAGGAAATCGGCCGATATGTGTCCCACGTAGAAGGCCCCCACTCCGGCCGGGCCCGTCCGCAGGGCAAGGGCTACGTATCCGGCCCCGATCCCGGCCCACCACAGGAACCAATAGGGGTTGGAGAGCGTGGCCACGGCCCCGGCCAGTAGAGGGCCCCTGCCGGGCGCGGCGGCCTCGGTCCGGAGGGCCGACGAGAGGGATATCTCCCCCCCGAGGCAGGCGCGCAGGGTGTTCCATCCGAACCAGCCGAGGACGAGCCCGCCGCCGATGCCCAGGATGCCGGCGATGACGGGGTCGTTGAGGATGGCGCCAAGCCCGAGGACCAGGGCGAGGACCATGAGGAGCTCCAGCGCCGCGTGTCCCCCCACCACCAGGGGCCAGGCTCCCAGGCCCCGCCGCATAGTCTCCTGAATGTTTACCACCAACAGGGAGCCCGGCATCATCGCCCCCGAGAGCCCCACCACGAAGGCCGTGAGCGCTATCGCCCATTCTGACGTCACAGAGGGTCACCCCCGTTTTCTTGGGATTATACCATGAGGCGGGCAGGCTGTGGGCTGAGATCTGCAAATCGGGACATGAGAAAAGGAGGATTCTTGTCAAGGATGCAGAATTTTGTACCAGTAACACAAAGCGGAATTATGTTCCGTAGTTCGGAACAACGTGGGGGCTTGGAGAGTTGGCCAGGCACGCTAAGAACCTCCTCCAATCCGTGGAGAGGGCGCTGCAACTTATCGAGATCTTGACTGAGAGAGAGGAGGCGGGGGTGACCGAGCTCGCCGCTCGCCTCGGCATCGGCAAGAGCACCGCCCATCGTCTCCTCGCCACCCTGAAGGAGTACGGCTACGTCTCCCAGAAGGGCAGCACGGGGAGGTATCACCTGGGCGTCAAGCTGTTCGAGATAGGGTCGGCTATCGTGAACCGGATGGGCATCCGAGAGCAGGCCATGGGGATCATGGAGTTCCTGGCCGGCAAGTACAACGAGACCATCAACCTGGCCATCCTAGATGGCCTGGAGATCGTCTACATCGACAAGATCGAGAGCTCCGAACCGCTCAGGATGGGGCTGCGCGTAGGCACCAGGGTTCCCGCCTACTGTTCCGCCCTGGGAAAGTGCATCCTGGCCTTTTCCGGGGCGGAGGCCCAGGAGGAGTACCTCGCCAAGGCCTGGGCGGAGGGTTACCTGGTGCGGTACACCGCTAATACCATCGTCGACCCGGAGGAGCTGCGGAAGGCCTTTGCGGATATCCAGGCCAGGGGCTTCTCCCTGGACGATCAGGAGTACATCCAGGGGATCAGATGCGTCGCGAGCCCGATTCTGGACCACAGGGGCAAGGCCGTGGCGGCCATCAGCCTGGCCGGGCCCACCGTAAGGCTCACCCTGGACCGGATCGAGAAGGAGATAGCTCCCGACCTTATATACGCCGGGAGGAAGATTTCACGGGCCCTCGGGCACCTTGCGTCCGGGAGCTCCCGGCGAGACGTCGCCGTGGACGTAGGCCCGTGACCCTAACATGAGGAGGTGAGACTTAATGAGCCTATCCACCAGGAAAATCGTTATCTCCGGAATCCTGGGGGCGGTGGCCATCCTGCTAGGGGTGACGCGCATCGGGTTCATTCCGGTGCCGAACCTCTCCGGCAACGCGACCATCATGCACGTGCCGGCCATTCTCGGCGGCGTGATGGAGGGCCCCGTGGTCGGCGCTCTGACGGGCACCATCTTCGGCATTTTCAGCTTCCTGAACGCCACCATCCCGTTGTTCGCCGATCCCCTCGTCGCAGTGCTTCCCCGGATCTTCATCGGAGTAACCGCTTACCTGGCCTATGCTGCTACCAGACGCATTAACCTCGTGCTGAGCCTGGTCCTGGCCGCGACGGTCGGCACCTTGACCAACACCTTCCTGGTCCTGGGCATGGGCATCCTCCGCGGGTACCTGCCCGCCGAGGCCTTCTGGCCCATCGTCCTGACCAACGGGCTGGCCGAGGTGGTTATCGCGACTATCATCACCGTGGCCCTGGTCCTGGGTATTGAGCGCGCCCGCAAGGGGGGCGCCAGCGCCAAGGCCTCATAAGACAGCGCAGTTATCTTCCGTTAGTAGTAGGAGCGGCTGGAGGGTAGGGCAGAGGGCGGGGACGCAGCATCTCAAGCCTCCCAGCAGGGATAAGCGTCCTTCGCCCTCTGATGCCCCATTAGGGGGCCTCTGGCCTCGTTCCCGGAGGTGAAAGGCAGTTTGATCAGGGTGGAAAAGGTCAGTTTCGCGTACAACGCCGATTCCGACAGCCCCGTCCAGGCTCTCAGGGAGGTTGACCTGGAGATCGAGAGAGGCCAGTTCGTGGTCATTGTGGGGCACAACGGGTCGGGCAAGTCGACCCTCGCCAAGCACTTCAACGCTCTCCTCATACCCACCGAAGGGAATGTCTTCGTCGAGAACATGAATACCCGGGACGAGAAGCACATCTGGGATATCCGGCAGAAGGTGGGCATGGTCTTTCAAAACCCGGACAACCAGCTCGTGGCCACGGTGGTGGAGGATGATATAGCCTTTGGGCCGGAGAACGTGGGCGTGCCGCCGGAGGAGATCCAGAGGCGCGTGGACGAGGCCATGCGGATCATGGGCATCAGCCACGTCCGCGACAAGGCACCGCATATGCTCTCCGGCGGTCAGAAGCAAAGGGTCGCCATAGCGGGCATCCTGGCCATGCAGTCCAATTACATCATAATGGACGAGCCGACCTCGCTTCTGGACCCTGTGGGGCGAGAAGAAGTTATGGAGAGCATTAGAAAGCTTAGACGGGAAGGCATTTCCGTAATCCTTATCACCCACTTCATGCACGAGGCTATCGAGGCCGACATGGTAGTGGTGATGGACGAGGGCCGTATCGTCATGAAGGGGACGCCGCGAGAGGTGTTCGGGCGGGCGGAGGAGATCCGGGCCCTGAGCCTGGACGTGCCCTTGGTGACCCAGATGGCCATGCGGCTTAACGATATGGGCGTGGACATACCGCGAAACGTCCTGTCGGTCGAGGAGTTGATCGAACACCTATGCTGATCAAAGTCAGAGGCCTAGAACACAGCTACATGGAAGGCACCCCCTTCGAGAACCAGGTCCTCTACGGCGTTGACCTGGACATCGAGGAGGGGGAGATGGTGGGCCTGATCGGCCCCACCCAATCGGGCAAGTCCACTCTGATTCAATACCTCAACGGCCTGTTCATCCCCAAGATCGGCGAGGTCGTGGTGGACGGCATTGACGTGAGGGAGCAGCGCTCACGCCTGCGGAAGCTCAGGCAGAAGGTGGGGCTGGTCTTCCAGTATCCAGAACACCAGCTCTTCGAGGAGACGGTGGGCAAGGACGTGGCCTTCGGCCCGAAGAACCTGGGCCTGCCGGAGGATGAGGTGAGGCGCAGGGTGGATTCGGCGCTAGAGGCGGTGGGCCTTGACCCCGAGGTGTTTCGCGACAGGTACATCTTCGCCCTGAGCGGCGGCCAGAAGCGCCGCGTGGCCATCGCCGGGGTGCTGGCCCTGAACCCCCGCGTCATGATCTTCGACGATCCGACGGCGGGGCTGGACCCGCGCGGCCGGGAAGAGATCCTGGCCACCATCAAGAAGCTCCACAGCGAGCAGGACCTCACCGTCATCTTCGTGTCCAACAGCCTCGAGGACATCGCGCGGTTGGTGGACCGCCTCATAGTCCTGGCCCAGGGCAAGGTGATCATGTCTGGCACCCCTAGGGAGGTCTTCTCGCAGGTGAAGAAGATGCGCGAGATCGGCATGGGCATCCTGCAGACGGTGGACGTGATGAGCCGTTTGCGGGACCGGGGATGGGATGTGGCCACCACTGCCCTGACGGTGGAGGAGGCCTGTGACGAGATCTTGGCCTGCTTCAGGAAGAAGGCCTCCGGAGAGGGGAGGGAGTGACGTGGAGCTATCCAAGGACATCACCTTAGGGCAGTACGTGCCCCGCGATTCAGTGATACACCGGCTCGACCCCAGGACCAAGATCGTGCTGTGGATGGTTCTCATCACCGTTCTATTCTTCATCCACACCTACACGGGCTACCTGGTCTTCGCCCTGTTCATCCTGTGGGTTACGCACCTGGCGGAGATCCCGGTCCTCTACGCCCTGCGCGGGCTAAAGCCGGCCATCCCCTTCATCATCGTCCTGTTCATAATCCAGCTGCTCTTCTCGGGCAGCCTGTTCGCCGACAGCCCCAACGTCGTCTTCCAGTGGGGGTTCGTCAGGATAACCACCGATGCCATCCGGACCTACAGCCTGATCATGATTCGGGTCGTCCTCCTCTTCCTCTCGGTGACGATACTGACCCTGGCCACCTCCCTGGTGGGGCTCACCGACGGCATGGAGAACCTGCTCAGCATCGGGCGGCGGATCGGAATACCGGCCAACGAGCTGGCCATGGTGATGGTGATAGCGCTCCGCTTCGTGCCCACCCTGGTGGACGAGCTGGAGAAGATCATGAAGGCCCAGATGGCCAGGGGCGCCCTGATCGACGAGGGCAACTTCATACAGAGGACCAAGCAGAAGATCCCCATCCTGATACCGCTGCTGATGAGCACCTTCAGGAGGGCCGAGGACTTGATCGTGGCCATGGAGGCGCGCTGCTACCGGGGCGGCAAGGGCCGGACCAAGCGCAGACAGCTCCGCCTGACGGCCTTGGACTACAGGGCCATAGGCATCACCGCCGGCTTCCTCGTCTTCCTGATGGCGTTTATTCGCCTGGTGCCCCCACCATGGTGATCGGGGAGGTAGGGACATGAAGGGGCTCACTGATATCGAGGGCCTGCAGGTAGGTCACGCTCAAGACCTGGTCGCCCTCACGGGCTGCACTGTCGTGCTGTGCCCGGAGGGGGCGGTGGCGGGGGTGGATGTGAGGGGGTCGGCCCCCGGTACGCGCGAGACCGACCTCTTGAGGCCCATGAACCTGGTGGAGAAGGTGCACGCCGTGGTGCTCGCGGGCGGCAGCGCCTACGGCCTGGACGCAGCCTCTGGAGTCATGCGCTATCTCGAGGAGCGAGGGGTGGGCTTCGACGTCGGAGTGGGCGTGGTGCCCATCGTGCCGGCGGCGGTCCTCTTCGACCTCACCATCGGCGACCCCCACCTTCGGCCGGACGCGGAGATGGGCTACCGGGCCTGTCTTGCCGCCAGCGACGGCCCGGTGGCCGAGGGCAACGTGGGCGCCGGCACTGGGGCCACCGTCGGCAAGCTCCTGGGCCCGGCCCAGGCCACCAAGAGCGGGCTCGGGAGCGCCAGCCTGGAGCTGGGCGGCGGCCTCAAGGTGGCCGCCCTGGTGGCCGTAAACGCCTTCGGCGACGTGCTGGACCCCGAGAGCGGCCGCATCCTGGCCGGCACGCGCGGGCCGGACGGCTTCCTGGACACGGCGAAGTCCATGCTCAGCGCGAGCAGGGTGGGTGGCTTCGGCGACAACACCACCATCGGCGTGGTGGCTACCAACGCCCATCTCACGGTCGAGGGGACCAACAAGGTGGCGCAGATGGCCCACGACGGGCTGGCCCGCACTATCTCGCCCATACATACCATGCTGGACGGCGATACCATCTTCGCCCTGGCCACGGGCGAGGTGGCGGCCGACGTGAACGTGGTGGGCACTGCCGCGGCTCGGGTCATGGCCATGGCGGTGAACCGGGCGGTGTTGAAGGCTGTGGCGGCGGGGGGGCTGCCGGCTGCGACAGACCTCGGTTGACGCCATTAACAGACGATCTATGAGGGGGAACGGACTTGGAGTTTCAGAGGATCCTCGAGAGAATTGACCCTGATGAACTCGTAGACCTCACGCGGAAACTGATTCAGATCCCCAGCGTCTACCGGCCCAAGGAGGGGGGCAACGAGGAGAAGGTGGCCGAGTTCGTGGCCGGGTACTTACGCGAAATCGGCCTACAGGTGATCACGGAAGAGGTGGCCCCGGGCAGGCCCAACGTCATCGCCACGCTGGAGGGCTCGGGTCCGGGACGGTGCCTCCTCTTCGAGGGCCATACGGACGTGGTCACGGAGGGTGACGCCTCCGAGTGGACCTACGACCCCTTCGCCGCGGAGGTGGTGGACGGCCGGATCTACGGGCGCGGGGCCGCCGATACGAAGAACAACCTGGCGGCGGCCATCATCGCCGTCAAAGCCCTGAAGGAGTCGGGGTACCCCTTCAGGGGGAAGGTCCTCCTGGCCATCCCGGTGGACGAAGAGGGCATGATGATAGGCATCAAACACTTTATCGAGAGGGGCCACGCCGACGACGTCGACGCCGCCATCATCTGCGAGCCCGAGGAGAACCAGATCTGCATCACGCAGAAGGGGGCCATGCGGGCGGTGGTCAGGACCCTGGGGAAGATGGCCCACGGGGCCATGCCCTTGAGCGGCATCAACCCCATCCCGCACCTGGCTAAGATCATCGTGGCCCTAGAGGAGCTCGAGAGGCGGGAGAAGGAGAGGCACGGCAAGCACGCGTACCTCGGCTACCCCAGCATCACGCCTACTATCGTCCAGGCCCCGGTGGAGGGAGAGCCCCAGATAAACGTCATCCCCCGCGAGGCTTACATGACCCTGGACATCCGGACGGTGCCGGGACAGGACCATGCGGAACTCGAGACTGAGATCAGGCGGATCCTGGCGGACCTGGCGGCAGAGGACCCGGACTTCAAGGCCACCCTCGAGGTCATCGAGGAGCGGCCCTGGACGGAGACCGACCGGGACGAGCCCATCGTGAGGGCCGTTCACGAGGCCGTGGAGACGGTGACCGGCCGCCAGCCGGTCTACAACGGGGTGCCCGGCGCCACCGACGGCACCTTCCTGTGGGCCTGGAAGGACATCCCCATCGTGACCACGGGAGCGGGCGACCGTCTCATCCCCCATCAGAAGGACGAGTGGTGTAGCATAGAGCAGCTCGTCGAGACGGCGAAGATCTATGCGGTGGCGGCCGCCAGGTTCTTGAGTTAATCCCTCTGTTCAAGGAGATGACCGTATATGGCCAAGAGGAAAGCTACCGTCCCCGAGCTCAGGAGGATGAAGGAGCAGGGCAAGAAGATCCGCATGGTGACCGCTTACGATTATTCCACGGGAGTGCTGGTGGACCAGACCGACATCGAGCTCATCCTGGTCGGCGATTCCCTGGGCATGGTGGTCCTGGGGTATGAGGACACGGTCTCGGTGACCATGGAGGAGATGATCCACCACAGCAAGGCCGTGGTGCGGGGCGCCAAGAACACCTTCATCGTGACCGACCTCCCCTTTGGGGCCTATCACGTCAGCGTCAGTGAGGCCGTCCACAACGCCGTACGCCTCATGAAGGAGGGACGGGCCGACGCCGTGAAGCTCGAGGGGGGCGTGGAGTTCGCGGGCACCATAGAGGCCATCGTCCGGGCCGGGATCCCGGTGATGGGCCATATCGGGCTCACCCCGCAGACCGCCTCGGCCCTGGGCGGCTTCCGGGTCCAGGGGAAGGACCTCGAGTCCGCCAGGAGGATCTTCGCCGACGCCAAGGCGGTGGAGGAGGCGGGCGCCTTCGCCGTGGTGCTGGAGGCGGTTCCGGCTCCCTTGGCCAAGATCATCACCGAGGAGCTCCGCATACCGACCATCGGCATCGGCGCCGGCGTGCACTGTGACGGGCAGGTTCTGGTCTATCACGACCTGCTGGGGCTCTTCGACAGGTTCGTGCCCAAGTTCGTCAAGCAGTACGTGAGGCTGGACAGGGAAGTG
>DFND01000097.1:0-12842 GCA_002375895.1 Firmicutes bacterium UBA3576 | reverse complement strand
TTCTCCGGCAACGAGGAGGAGTTGCGCAGGGCCCTGGGAGTGTAACCGACCGGAGGTGATCGAGTTGAGGATCGCCGTGATCGGAGCCGGGGCGATGGGAAGCGTCTTCGGCGGCCTCCTGGCCGAAGGCGGTCACGAGGTGTGGCTCGTAGACGTCTGGGCAGAACACGTCCGGGCTATAGAGGAGAGGGGCCTGTCCATAGAGGGTGAGGGTCGGACGCGCACCGTCCGGGTACGCGCCACGACCTCCGCCCGGGACGTGGGGACGGCCGACCTCATGCTGGTCTTCGTGAAGTCCTACCACACCAGGGCCGCCGTGAAGTCGACGCTGCCCATCGTCGGCGAGGACACCCTGGTCCTCACGCTGCAGAACGGCCTGGGCAATGCCGAGACCATAGCCGAGCTGGTGGGCCCGGAGCGAGTGGTGGCGGGCGTCACGGCACACGGGGCGACGATGCTCGGCCCCGGTCGGGTGAGGCACGCCGGCGTGGGAGACACCCACGTGGGCGAGCTCTCGGGCGAGATAACGCCCGGGCTAAGGGAGCTCGCTTTGACCCTTAGCGCCGCTGGGATAGCGACGGAGGCATCGGCCGACGTGCTGTCCCTCCTCTGGAGCAAGATAATCATCAACGTCGGCATAAACCCCCTGACCGCCATCACGGGGCTCAGGAACGGCCAGCTGCTGGACTACCCCGCCACCGAGGAGCTCATGGAGCTGGCGGTCCAGGAGGCCGTGGCCGTGGCGGCGGCCAAGGGGATAAGGCTGATGTACGATGACCCGGTCAAGAGGGTCAAGGAGGTCGCGCGTGCTACCGGCCAAAACCGCTCCTCGATGCTTCAGGACCTGGAGAGGGGGCGCCCCACGGAGATCGACGCCATAAACGGCGCCGTGGTCAGGGCCGGCGAGGAGCTCGGCGTCTCGGTCCCGACGAACCGCGTCCTGACTCTCCTGGTAAAGGCCCTGGAGCAGAAAGGCCCGCTGGAATCTCGCCCAATTGAAGGAAGGCCCAGAGGTGTGCCGAATCCTGTTACTAACGTTAAACAAAGTTAGAAAGGAGGTGTGATCATGAGCCAGAAGCGGAATCCCTATGCCTTCCAGATCTTTCGGTCCGGAACCTCGGCGGAGTCGAGGCGGGTATCCATTATCGCGTTCATCTACCTCCTGGTCTGCGGCCTGGCGATGATCTGGCCCATTTACACCATCGCTAACCGCGTCTATCCCATAATCCTCGGCATGCCCTTTTCGATGTTCTGGATCGCGTTCTGGATCGTCATGACCTTTATCGGCCTGATCTTCTTGTACAGATATGAATTCGGGAGGTGAGTGTTGTGGAACAATGGGTAGTCGTTCTGATCATTATCTTCGTCTACCTGGCCATCACCCTGGCGGCCGGCATAATGGCCAGCCTACGGCGTGAGTTCAGCGTTGAGGAGTACGTGGCGGCCAGCAGAAGCCTGGGCCCCGTAGTCATGTATTTCCTCATGGGGGCATCCATTTTCTCAGCCTTCGCCTTCCTCGGCGGCCCGGGCTGGGCGTTCGGACGGGGTGCCGCCTCCTTCTACATCCTCGGTTACTGTGCCCTGGGCCTTCTGCCCTGGTACATCTTCGGGCCCAAGGCCCTGCGGCTTGGCAAGAGCAAGGGTTACGTGACCCAGGCTCAGCTCGCGTCCGACCGGTTTAAGAGCCCGGCCCTGTCGGCCATTATGGCTCTGGTCAGCGTCTTGGCCTTCATCCAGTACATCACCCTTCAGATGAAGGGCATCGCCTACGTGTTCAACGTGACCACGGGCGGCGTCATCCCCTTCTGGGCCGGGGCGTTGATAGCCTACGGAGTCGTGTTCGTGTACGTGTTCCTCGGCGGCGTCCGCAGCGTGGCCTGGACCAACGTCCTACAGGGCATCATGATGGTGGTCCTGGCCTGGTCGTTGGGCCTCTACCTGCCCTACAAGCTCCACGGCGGCCCCGCGGCCATGTTCCAGAAGATCGCCGAGACCAACCCCGGGCACCTGATCATCGGGCCCGAGGGGGCTATGTCCTACGCGGCCTTCTCCTCGGCCATCTTGGTGTCGGTCCTGGGATTTGCCATGTGGCCTCACCTGTTCATGAGGGCCTACAACGCCGAGAGCGAGGCGACCCTCAAGAAGTCGGTGATGCTTTATCCCACCTTCGCCATCTTCATGGTGCCGGTCCTGTTCATCGGCTTCTCCGCCATCGGCGTGGTGCCGGAGGGCGCCATTACCGCCAACGACCAGGTGTTGCCCTGGATGGTGACCAATATGGGCTTCTCGCCCCTGGTGGTAGGCCTCTTCGCCGCGGGTACCATGGCTGCGGCCATGTCCTCAGCTGACGCCATCACTCACGGCGCGGCCTCCGTGTACACCATAGACTTCCACAAGGCCGTCCTGCAGCGCAACCTGTCGGACAAGGCCACCGTCTGGGTGACGCGGATCGCCGTCGTGATCTTCTGCAGCGCGGCCTACTACCTGGCCATATTCGGCGGCCAGTCGCTGGTGGCGCTGCTCCTAGGGGCCTACGGCTCCATCGTGCAGTTCTTCCCCATCGTGGTGGCGGCCTTCTACTGGCCGCGGGCCACGGCGCCGGGAGCTATCGCCGGCCTGCTGGGCGGCGTGTTCGTCAACTACGCCATCCAGCTCAAGCTCTGGACCCCGCCCATCGACATCCACTCGGGGATCTGGGGCCTGATCCTCAACGTGGTCCTCTTGGTCGTGGTGAGCTACCTGACCAAGCCCATGGAGGAGGAGCACGTGAGGAGCTTCGTGGAGGCCTAAGGGACAAGCGGAAGGGCGGCCCCTCGGGGCCGCCCTCTCTTACCACAATTCGCCGTCGTTTTCCCGCCTGAGATCCGCGAGGAACCGCCAGAACCTCTCAAGCCTCCTCTCCATGGCCAGCCTGGATAGCTCGAAGTTACAGTGGCTGAGGCAGTAGTCCCACCAGCTCCGGGCGCGGTCGCCCTCAAACCATCGGAGGCTCTCGGCGACGGGCTCGTCCCGGGCGGCGCTCCAGTGAAAGGCCAGCCATACCTCCATCGCCCCCAGGTGGTCTATGAGGTCGGCGTCCTGAATGACCTTGACCTCTACCGGGTAGTCCCTCGTGGGGTCCCGCTTGTTGTGGTAACGCACGATGTCAGCGACCCTGTCGAGGTCGTGGGCCCCGAGGAGGTCGGAGAACCCCTCGCGAACCAGACGGGCCCCCTCCTCCCCGTGCTCTCCGTCCATCAGGCCCTTGGCGATGTCGTGCAGCAGGCCCCCACAGCGCACCAGGAAGAGGTCCACCTCCGCCCGGTCGAGCTCCTCCGAGCGGGCGATGAGGTTCTCGGCTATCCTGACCGTGCGGAGACCGTGGTAATACCGGTATCCCCTCTCCCTGGTAGCGACCTTCACGGGCAGCATGATCTCCCTGGCGCGTCTCTCTACCAGTTGATACACTCTCTCATTATCCCGCTGCACTATCGGTCATCCTCTCCTCACATGGGCTCCCAGTTATTCTAAACTGGCGGGGCGGGGGTGTAAAGGGCCGGCGGCCCTCTTGATGATCGACGAGGGCGGGTGGGGACACTAAGGCTGGAGGGATGAGAGTGAAGGCGGCCGCTCTGTTGCTTCTTCTCGTGGCACTAGCCCTGTTACCCTGCTCGCCCCTCGGCGCCGAGCCGGTGCCGGAGGTGTGGGTGCTCGACGTCCGCGGCGCCATCACCCGCGGCACCGCCGACTACCTGACCTCGAGGCTCGAGCGGGCCGAGGGAGTCGAGGCCGTGGTAATCCGGCTCGACACCCCGGGCGGGCTGGTAGAGGCCACCTTGGACATCGTGCGGGCCTTCTCCGCCGCGGAGGTTCCGGTGATAGTTTACGTGGGCCCGGAGGGCTCTATCGCCGCCTCGGCGGGAGCGCTGCTGCTGGTGGGCTCCCACGTGGCGGTCATGGCGCCCGGCACCACCACCGGCGCGGCCATGCCGGTGAGGCTCGACCCCCTGACCGGCACGCCGGATGCGGCCGATGAGAAGACCGTGAAGTTCCTCGCGGGTTATGTCCGGAACCTGGCCGAGGAGAGGGGCCGGCCTCCCGACATCGCGGAGGCCTTCGTAACCGAGAACCTCACTTTAGGCACCGACGAGGCCCTGGGGCTCGGCATCATAGACGCCGTGGCGCAGGACCTCCCCTCCCTCCTCGCCGCCGTGGACGGTCAAGAGGTGTCTTTGAAGGGACGGACAACGGTGCTAGAGACTGCCGGGGCCAAGGCTGTTGAGAAGCCGCCCAGTGCGGTTGAGAGGTTTAACGAGGCCATAGGCGACCCTCAGGTCGCCTACCTACTGCTCATCGGCGGTGTGATGGGCCTGTACCTAGGGGCGCTCGCGCCCGGGACCTTCGTGCCGGAGACCCTGGGCGCCCTCTCCCTTCTGCTGGGCATCTACGGCCTGGGCCTGTTCTCGAAGAGCGTCGTCGGGTTAGCGCTACTCCTCCTCGGAGTTGGGCTCATCACCGCGGAGATCTTCACGCCCACCGTGGGCATACTGGGAGTGGGCGGGGTGGTGAGCCTGGCGCTCGGGGCCTTCCTGCTCCCCGAGGAGCCCCTCCTCCCCACTGCCTGGTATGGGAGCTTCAGGGTCACCGTGCTGGCCACGGCCACAGGCCTCGGGATCGTCGCCCTGGCCCTGGTGGCGGGGGTTATAAGGAGTCGACGACGAAGGAGGGCGCCCTCCCTCGGGGAAGGTCGAGTAGTAAAGCGGCTGGACCCCGTGGGTATGATAAGGTATAGGGGGGAGCTCTGGCGGGCCCGGACCACGGGGGCCCCCATAGACGAAGGCAGGAAGGTTCTGGTCGTGGCGAGAGAGGGTCTGACCCTGTTGGTCAGAGAAGGGGGAGACGACGAGTGACCTTGGCCGAGCTGATTTTCATCTCAGTGGTACTCTTCATCCTGTTCGTGTTCTTCTCGTCGGCGCTTAAGGTCGTGCGGGAGTACGAGAGGCTGGTGGTGTTCCGGCTCGGGCACCACATCGGGGCCCGCGGGCCGGGCTTGGTCTTCATACTCCCCTTGGTGGACACCGCCGTCCGGGTCTCCTTGCGCATCGTGACCTTGGACGTCCCGTCGCAGGAGGTCATCACGCGGGACAACGTGACCACTAAAGTCAACGCCGTGGTCTACTACAGGGTGGTGGACCCATCCAAGACGGTCCTGGCGGTGGAGAGGTTCCAGCAGGCCACGGTGGAGCTGGCCCAGACCACCCTGCGGAGCGTCGTGGGCCAGGCGGAGCTCGACCAGCTTCTCTCGGAGCGTGACGACCTCAACCGGAAGATCCAGACCATTCTGGATGAGGCCACTGACCCGTGGGGCATCAAGGTGACGGCGGTGGAGATCAAGGACGTGACCATTCCCGAGGGTCTCCTGAAGTCCATTGCCCGCCAGGCCGAAGCGGAGCGCCAGAGGCGGGCGCTGATCATACAGGCCGAGGGCGAGAAGCAGGCCGCGGGTAGGTTGCGCGAGGCGGCGTCCATCTTGGCCCAGGAGCCCGGGGGCCTGACCCTGCGGGTCCTGCGCACCCTTCCCGAGGTCTCGGGAAGAGGCTCCTTGGTCGTCTTCCCCCTTCCCGTCGAGCTCTCCGCGCTCCTGGGGGCTACCTTGAAGAAGCCCCCTGTCCCCGACCGGCATTAGGCCGTCAGTGCTTCGGCCCCTGGCCCTTGCACCCCGCGGGGCCGGCCCTCTATTGACCCCTCCTATGTCCGATGATATCCTGGGAAGCGAAGACAGCGTGAACCATGGGAGGGCAGATGTCCGCGTACTTCGTAATCGCCCTAAACCCCAAACCGAAGAGCAGGCTCCCCTACCTGCTCTCCCTGCCGGTCGTCGGCGAGAGGCCGGTTTGGTTGGCCACCGGGGACGTGTGGCCGGCCGGCAAGGACCTATACTGCCATCCCCTCTCCGAGTGGCCTGAGGAGGCCGAGGTCGTCGAGAGGGTCCCCGTGCAGGCCTGCTGGCGGCAGGGGGCGGCGGTTCATCTGGTGTTAGAGCGACGGCAGCGCCGCCGCTCCCTCTTCGTTTGGACGACGAGCCGCAGGGGAAGGCCCCTCATCTTCTGGCGCTCTCCAAGGAGTATGAGGGGAGCCAGGCCCGGCATCCGCGTGCCTCAGGCCCGAGCCCTGGAGGGCCCCTTGACGGTGGCCACGGACACGCGGGAGAGGTATCCCTGGCGCTTTACCAACCACGCCGCGCGTATCCTTCGCAGGCACCTGCCCATCGGCGACTATGGCATCTTCCGGGGAAACCGCCTCGTCGCCGCGGTGGAGCGAAAATCGGTGGAGGACCTGGCCACCTCGGCCGTGAGCGGGACGTTGGTCTTCGTCCTGCAGGAGCTCAGCACCCTGCCCTACGCGGCTATGGTCGTTGAGGGGCGGCTTTCTGACCTGATGAAGAGGGAGGAGGTCCGGCCGGGCTGGCTGCTCAACATCATCGCCACCCTTCAGGTCCAATTCCCCCGCGTCAACTGGATGTTCGCCGAGACCCGGAAGATAGCCGAGGATTACGCCTACCGGTGGTTGGCGGCCGTGGCGAGGACGGCGCCAGGCCGGCCTGAGCCGCCCGCTGAGGCCGACCTAGAGGATTCGTCCGAACCCCTCCCCGTCCTCGACCCCTACCTGCGCCAGGCGACAGCAGCCGCCGAGGCCCGTGAGGGCAAGGTCTGGACCAGCCGCGACTACGCGGCACGGTTTCGGGTAAGCCGCTCCACCGCCCTCAGCGACCTGAAGGCCCTCGTAGAGAGGGGCGCGCTGGAGGAGAGGGGCGCCGGCAGGAGCCGACGGTACGTAGCGCCCCCCCAACAGGGGGCGGAGAACCCCCGCCGGGAGCCCACCGAGGACGCCCCGTCATGAGTGGTTCATGGCGTGTCCGCACCGACAGTTTCGCTCGGCCGGCAGGATCTCGAGGGCTCGCATGATCAACTCCCGGATGTTCTCCATGTTCTGCTGCATGACCTCCACCACCTCTTCGTGGGTGAGGGGCTCCGGAGAGATGCCCGCCGCGAAGTTGGTGACCAGGGCAACGGTGGCATAGCATATCCCGGCCTCCCGGGCCAGCGTCACCTCGGGCACGTTGGTCATGCCCACCAGGTCCCCTCCCAGGAGGCGGAAGGCCTTTATCTCCGCCGGCGTCTCAAAGCGCGGCCCCTCGGTACAGACGTAGCACCCCCGCCTGTGAAGGGTGATGCCCAGCTCCCGGGCGGCCTCCCCTAGGCTCTGCCGGACCTCGGGACAGTAGGGCTCCGTGAAGTCGGTATGTACGACCCCCTGTTCATCGCCGTCGAAGAAGGTGGTCTCACGGCCGGTGGTGAAGTCGATGAACTGGTCGAGGAGCACGAAGTCCCCGGGCTTCATATCGAGGTTCATGGAGCCCACCGCGGAGGTGGCGATGATCCTCTCCACGCCGAAGCTCTTCAAGGCCCAGATGTTGGCCCTGTAGTTGATCCGGTGAGGAGGGACCGAATGTTTCGCCCCGTGGCGGGGGAGGAAGGCCACCTCTCGACCGGCGTAGCTGCCCACCTGCAGCGTGACCGCGCCGTAGCGGGTATCGATCGTCTCTTGCCTGACGTCCTTCAGGATCTCGGGGTCATAGACCCCTGTGCCGCCGATGATCGCCAATCTCATAGTAAGTCAACCCCCTCGTCTACATATTCCCCCATTACAGGCCAAGCCTTACTTTCCTTCTCCGCCAGCACAGAGGTTCCCTGTCAACGGACCCGCTAACGACAGATGGGGGGAGGGGAGAACGCGGCGGCTCCCCCCTCCCCCCTTTGAGGAGGTTGGCCGTTAATCGGCATCCTTCTCAAGCTCCGTAAGGCGCTTTTCGATGGCCTTCAGTTGGCTCCTTAATACCTCGGCCTGTGCTCGCAAAAGGGCGGCCTCAGACTCGGGTCCCGGCGTTGCCGCCGGCCAGGGGGGCGAAGTCCAGGCCCACCACCGACGGGGGAGCCAGGGAAAGGCCCCGCAGGAGGGATGGGGACTACCCCCAGGACCATGTCCGGCCGCCGGGCCCGCGCCGCCCCTCCAGAAACCGGGGCCGCCGAAGAATCTGCCCCTCGGCATGCCGTCCCCTCCTTTCAGCGAGATAATACTCCTAGTATGTCCTCTGCCTGTTCCCCGGGGTTCTGCCGGAACCTCAGTGGTGGGAGCAGCCCTCGCTCCGTCCACCTGAGGTCCCTCACCATATGGCCATATGTGCTATTCCCAGCATAACCCGATTTAGGTCATATGTCAATAATAAATCGCTTCGAGCCATAAAGAAAGGACCCGCCCATACCCTTGGTCGAGGGGTGATGCGGGTCAGGCCGTTGCCGGCTCTGCCTTGATCAGGGTATCCGCCTCTCCCCTTCGAGGACGGACGGGTCGACACGCAGCAGCTCGGGGTACTTGAGCCCCGAACCCGTATTGACCACCAGCACCCGCTCGTGGGGGGCGATGAACCCCGCCTCGCGGAGCTTCCTCGCCGCCGCCAGGGCAGCGGCGCCCTCGGGACAAAGGAGGGCGCCCTCGGCCCGGGCTGCCTCCTGCAACGCAGACAGGATCTCGGGGTCGGAGACCGTCACCGCCGTGCCCCCGGTCTCCCTGAGGGCACGCAGCACCAGGAAGTCGCCCAGGGACTTGGGCACCCTTATGCCGCCGGCGATGGTGCTGGCGCCCTCCCAGAAGTTGCTCTCCTCCTTTCCGTCGGCGAAGGCCTGGACTATCGGGGCGCAGCCCTCGGCCTGTACGGCCACGAACCTCGGCCTCCTCTTGCCGATCCAGTTCAGGGCCTCGAGCTCATCGAAGGCCTTCCACATGCCTATCAGCCCCACCCCGCCCCCGGTGGGGTAGAGGATCACCTCCGGCAGATCCCAGTGAAACTGCTCGGCGATCTCAAGCCCCATCGTCTTCTTGCCCTCGATCCGGTAGGGCTCCTTCAGGGTGGAGACCTCAAACCAGCCCCTCTCCCGCGCGGCCTGGGACACCACCTTCCCGGCGTTGGAGATAAGGCCGGACACGAGGAAGACCCGGGCCCCGTAGGCTACGCACTCCCTCTTGGCCATCTCCGGCGCGTCCGCGGGCATGGCCACCACCACCCGAAGGCCCGCCCGGGCGCCGTAGGCGGCCCAGGCGCCCCCGGCGTTTCCCGCGGTGGCCAGGGCCACGGTCCTGGCGCCGAGGTCCCGCGCCATGGTGATGCCCATGGCCGCCCCGCGGGCCTTGAAGGTCCCCGTGGGGTTCAGCCCTTCGTCCTTCATGAACAGGTTCTCGATATCCCACATGCTACCCAGCCGTCGCAGCGGGACGATGGGGGTGAAACCCTCCCCCAGGGTTACGGGGTCGCGGCGGGCCGGGAGCAGCTCCCTGTACCGCCACATATCCCTGCCGCGGGACGCCAGGTCCTCTTTGCGAAGCTTTACCCTGTCGGGGTCGTAGCGGACCAGCAAGGGCCGCCCGCACTCACAGAGGTTGATGAGGCTGTCGGCCGGGTACTCTCCTTTGCAATACGCGCACTTAAGAACTATCATCTCTCATCCTCCTGCGAAAGGGCCGATTACAAAATTCATTCGCCTCCTCAGGCCGGGCACCTGCAGGGGATACCCCCCGGGCATAGAATGTAAGGTCAATACCTCTAACCTGGGAGGCGGTAGAGTGAGGGTGTTCGGGGTGGTGCTGCTGGTCTTAGTGTTCCTCCTCCTGACGCTGGCCGGCGTCGGCGTACAGCTGGGGGTGGGTTTCCAGAGGACCGTGGGAAACCCGGATTTCTACCTGGCGGTGTTTCGAGAACAGGGCCTGTACTTGGTGCCGGGCCGTCTGATGGGCCGGATGCTGCAGGAAGAAGGCTTGGCCGACGAAGGTCCCATGAGCCTGGTGGTGGAGGCCATGGAGGAGACGCTCTCGCCCGAATGGGTGGAGGGCGAGATAACGAGGATGATCTACGATGTTCATGACTTTCTGCTCGGGAGGGACCAACAGCTCGACTTGATGTTGGACCTCCGGGAGCGGAAAGCCGTCCTGGCCCAGCTCATAAAGGATAAGATAATGCAGCTTGAGCCCGAGGCGCAGATGGCGCTGCTGCCCGAGGACTTCCTCGCGAGCCTCGAGGGCCGCTACTCCGGCGAGGAACTGTCTCGTGGCCTCCCCGAGCACCTGGTCGATGATATTATCGCCGCCTTCCTGCAGGAGCTGGGCCTTCCCGACGAGGTCGACCTGGCCGCCTTCGTGAACCTGGAGGGACCCCTGAGCCAGGCGAGGGGCCTCATCCAGCCCTACACGTCCTTGGGCCCTGTGGTACCCTTGCTAGTCCTGCTGGGCCTCTTCGGGGCCTGTTTTCTGCTCGGCGGCCTGCGCCAGCATGGCCCTCTCAGTCGTCCTGACCCTGGTGGCGCTCTATGTGGCGGGTGACTTTATCGCCACGGCTGCGGCGGAGGGCTCGCAGGCGGGCCCGGAGTTCGTCGAGGTCCTGGGCGTCCATCCCCAGGACCTGGTGGGGTTAGTGTGGGACCGTATCGCCGACAGCGTGAGGGGCGTGAGCATACCCTGGGGCGGCGCGGGGCTGCTCATGTTGGCGGTCTCCTTCCTGCTCAGGCGGCCGCGACATGCCGGGCGTGCGGCTGGAGGGCGCTGATAGGCGCCTGGAGCAGCTCAGGGGGATAAGTACCTACTAGAGGTCGGGGGGGCTGGTGTCCGGGATCGCCGTCACCGGATACCTCCCCCCCTGGCCCGTGATACCCAGCGTGTCCGAGAGGTGAGGGATTCGAGCCGACCGGAAGGGCGCCGCCCTCAGCTCCCCAGGCTGGCCACCGCTACCATAGCGGGGGAGTCCTCTCCGAAGGGCGAGCGGTCAAAGCCGCCGAAGAACTGGATATCTTTAAAGCCCGCGCCCCTTAGTTCCCTCTCTAGTTCCCCCTTGAGGAGCGGGCGAAGTAGGGTTTCGCCGGGAAAAGACCGCCACCCCGTCGCATCCTGTACCCTGAGCTCGGTCTTGAAGAGGATGTTGCTGTCCGGCAGATACTCGTAACGCCGGCGGAACTCGAGCCTCCCCTCCTCCGCTGTGATAGTGGGCAGGGATGTGACCCGATCCCTTAGCACGCGGTCGTAATTGACCGTCTGGATGACTAGGATACCGTGGCCCTCTAGGGCCCGCGCCATTCCCCTGAGGGCCCTTCTCAAGTCCCCGGCCCGGAGCAGGTGGGGCAGGGAGTTCCCGATGCAGATCACGGCGTCGAAGGGCCCCGCGGGCGGCTCTCGCATGTCGCCCAGCCGAAAGTCCACCGCCAGGTCCAATTCCCGGGCCCTCTCCCTGGCCCTCCGAATCATGGACTCCTCCAGGTCTACGCCCACCACCTCGAGCCCCCAGCGGGCGAAGGCCAGGGCGTACTCCCCCGTCCCGCACGCCAGGTCGAGGACGGCCCTCACCCGTCTGTCGCGGAAGAGCTGACGGAAGAAACGAAGCTGCGGCTCTCGGGCCGGGAAGATCCTCTCGTAGGCCCAGCTTATGGCCGCATATGATCCATCGTCCATCTGCCCTCACCCCTCATCGAGTTCATCGTCCCCTCGTGAGTATCATACCTGTCTCTACGCTCGCCCATCAAGGCGGGTTCGCTTTGTAGAATAACCTCCCTTCAGACGTGGCATGATCCAAGTGAGGTGAAGGAGAGGTGCGTGAACTGGACCCCAAAATGGTGGCGACGGTCAAGGACGCCGAGTTCCTGAAGAAGGCGCTCTCTGAGGCCGAGGTAGCGGCGCGGAAATGCAGTTTCTACGCCGGACTGGCGTCGGACCCACAGATCAGCACGGCCTTTGCGGAGGAGGAAAAGGCCCTGCGCCGGAGCGCGAAGAACTTCGAAAAGCTTTATGAAAAGCTCACGGGGAAGTGAAGTACAGTGACCAAATTGACAGACATGGACATGTTGCAGGACTATGAGAAGGATACCCGGCTGGCGGCGATCGGCTTCATCACCATGGCCAGCGACGCTCAAGACCCCGAGCTGAAGAGTACCTTTCTCCAAGCCGCCGAATCGGCCATGAGATCCCAGCGGAAATTCGCCTCCCTGATATCGCAACGGGGCGATCGGCCCTAGGGCCCCGGGGCGTCCCCTCTAGGGGGTTACAATCACGTACCCGCACCATATCCCTAGAGCACGATACCCCCCACGCCCCCCACAGATTCCCCTGTGCACATAACACCCGCAGCGCCCGAGCCCGGCTCCCGGCGTTCCATCCGGGCCCTGGCCCAGTGAGAGGCGTGGGCCCCGTCCCCTTAGACTTCGCGACAAGATGAAGGAAGGAGCGGTCCCTGGATAGAACTGGTCGGTAGCACCCAGCGGCCGAAGAGGTCTGGATGCACAAAGGAGGAAAGGAGTGGGGAGGCATGGGACCGCTAGAGGGAGTTAGGGTACTGGATCTGTCTCGAGTTCTCACGGGCCCGTACTGCACCATGATGCTCGCGGACTTCGGGGCCGAGGTCATCAAGGTGGAGATGCCCGGCAGGGGTGACGATACGAGGGGGTACGGGCCTCCCTTCATCGAGGGCGAGAGCTGTTACTTCATGAGCGTGAACCGGAACAAGAAGAGCATCACCCTGAACTTGAAGTCCCCCGAGGGCATGGAGGTGCTCCTGAAGCTGGCCCGGCAGGCGGACGTCATCATCGAGAACTTTCGGCCCGGGACGACGAGGAAGCTGAAGATCGCCTACGAGGACATCAGGGAGATCAACCCCAGGGTCATCTACTGCTCCATCTCCGGCTTCGGACAGGACGGCCCCCACGCCGCGCGTCCCGGCTTCGACCTGATACTGCAGGGCATGGGAGGGCTCATGGGCATTACCGGTGAAG
>DFND01000084.1:19674-19863 GCA_002375895.1 Firmicutes bacterium UBA3576 | reverse complement strand
CAGACGGGCGGAAAGGGCCTGATAATCGCACCAGGCTGCGTCTTTCCGCCCGACATCTCCGAGGAAAGGCTCATGGCCGCGCGAAGGGCGGTCGAGAGGCATCCCCGCGGGTCGCGACCTCATTGAATCGGAAAGAGCACGAAGACCGCCACGTCCCACAGGGCGTGCGATATGATGTTGGGGAGCAGC
>DFND01000084.1:0-19375 GCA_002375895.1 Firmicutes bacterium UBA3576 | reverse complement strand
CAAGAACCTCAACATCGGGGTGGCGATATGATGTTGGGGAGCAGCCTCCCGTACCTGAGATACATCCAGCCCCAGAAGAAGCCGGCCGTCGCGGCCGCCACCACCAACATCAAGTTGCCGGAGACCACATGAACGCCGGCGTAGACCAGACTGACCAGCCAGAAGGCGCGTGCCCTGCCCCAGCTCTCGCCCAGCGAACGCTGCAGGAAGCCGCGCCAGTAGATCTCCTCGGCCGGCCCGATGATGAACAGCATCAGCAGGCCCAGGGTCAGGGCCCCCCCTTGCTCCTTAAGGGCGTAGATGGCGTCGATCTGCTGCGCGGAGGAAGGCATTATCAGGCCCGAGAGCCAATCCCCCAGCCAGAAGACCCCATACAACACCGCTGCTGAGCCTACGCCGAGCCACAGGTCAGAGAGGCGGAAGCCCTCGTCGCGGAAGAATCCGTCCCGCAGGCCCAGGCTCAAGGCCACCAGGATGACCTGGGCACCGGTCATCATGAGCCAGAAATTCAAAGGCGCCCAGCCGAAGATGATGTACCAGAGGAATATAACCAGGGGCAACGTCGCCACGGCCCGCCGGGTGTACTTCCCCACGAAAGCTCCCCCCTTGGGTTAGTTGAAATAACGCTCAGCTCATCCAGCCCCCGATCAGCAGGCCCAGGGTGAGCAACACGCCGAACTGAAGGTGGAGTTTAGCCGTCAGTATGTCGATGATGGCCAGGTTCTCGGGGTCAGTCCCCCTTCTCACCTTCCCCAGCACCCCCAAGGCGCCTGGGATGGAGAGCAACACGATGAGGCTCCAGGGCGTCGCTTGTCCCAAGCTCACCGACCACAGCACGATCAGGTAAGCGCCCACGATGAGGGTATAATACACCACTGCAGCCGGGCCGGCGCCGATGAGAATGGACAGCGTCTTCGTGCCGACCTTGGAGTCATCCCCTATGTCCCGGAGGTCGTTAGCGTGCAGGATAGCCGCCACCAAAAAGCCCACGGGCAGGGACAACAGGACCACGGCGGGGTCGACTGTCTGGGTCTGGACGTAATAGGCGCCGATTACGATCAGCACACCCATCGTCAGGAACACCAGGGGCACGCCCAAGGCCCGGTACTTGAGGGACAGGGGCTCGGCCGTGTAGAAATAGCCGGAGAGAACTCCGATAAGCGCCAAGACCAGGATCACCGGACCGGCAACGGTGGAGAGATACACGCCAATGCCCAGGGCGACCAGCAGGAAGCCCAGGGCCGCGATGTGGGCCGTCCGGGGCGCTATCCTTCCCTCCAAGATGACTTTGCTGGCCGTCGGCTTCTCCAGGACGTCAATACCTCTCTTCACGTCGAAGATCTCGTTGGTTATGTTGGTCCCCACCTGGATCAGAACGGAACCTACCAGGGTCAGCAGGAACAACCCGGGCTGAAAGTGGCCCTCGGTCCAGGCTAAGGCCGTGCCCACCAGTACGGGCACGATGGATGCGGTCCAGGAAAAGGGCCGAGTTAGCTCTACCCAGTTCTTAAGGCCTTGCACTTCTCTTACCTCCTCCGAAGGGTATTCACTGAATTACCATTCAGTAGTCCTCTCCTAATTCTAGTCAGCCAGCTGAGCGGTGTCAAGGCGGAGAAGTAGCGACCTCAGGTTCAAGTCGGGAGAAGGGCCTCTACCTCGGCGGAGTCAGAGCTCTTCAAGGAGCACCTGCGTAAGGCCCACATCCATACCACCGGCTGTTTCGTGCCTGCCGGAGGGCCGATCACAAAGGGAGTATGCCCGGCGCTCATCGCCGGACATACTCCCCTCTACACTGGCTCTCTATCCCGTAGGCTCGTGACAATCCAGACACTGCTCACGATTCTCGAGCGTGTGGGGTATGCTGGGCACTCCTCCCGCCACCGGGCGGTGACAGAGTTGGCACATCTCCTCCGTTCGATCGAGATGGCTGACTGGCAGGGCACCCAGTACGGCTGAGCTGTGACAGCTCCCGCAGCTGTCCTTGCCTGTATAGGCGTGAGCGGCGTCCGGCGGCGTGAGGGTGTCGGTGTGGCACAGAGCACACATTACGTCTGTCCTTCCCTCATGGGTGCTCGGCAAGGCCACTAGGCCCTCAGTCGTGTGACAAGTGCTGCAGTCCTGCTTATCCTCCGTGCGGTGTGCCACCGGCAGCGGCAGGAGATCCGTAACTTGGTGACACACTTTGCACATCGTGTCTTGCCGCCCTTCATGGGATACGGGAAGGGCGACCACCGCCTGGCTCCCATGACACCTGGAACATTCCTCCTGCTCATCTACGCTGTGAGCTATCTTCGGTATCACCGTTGTCAAGAGGTCATGACAGATGCGACACGTCTCCCTGCTACGGTCGGCGTGATCTGGCGGAAGCTCGGCCAGGGCTTCTTCCACGCCATGACACGCATTACAGTCGGTCCGCTGCACCACTTGGCGCGGATGCGGAATGCCCGGCGGCGTCACATCCGAAGGCTCGTGGCAAACGCTACAGGTTACGTCCGTTCTCCCCTCGTGAGTTGCGGGAAGCTCCACGAGCGCTTCGGCGTCGTGACAGGAACTGCACGTGGACTCATCCTCAACTCTATGAGCGATCTTCGGAGGCTGAACTGACGCCGGCTCGTGGCAAATGGCGCAGGTCTCGTCATTGCGGCCCTCGTGGGATACCGGCAGGGCGACCATGGCCGTTACCGAATGGCACGTGCTGCACTCATCCCGCCCCTCCACAGCGTGAGCTATGCCAGGGGGCCCGCCCTCATAGGGTTGGTGGCAGGTCTGACAGGTGGCGTTACCACGCCCCTCATGGTCCGCCGGCACTGGCCACATGACTAGCCGTCCGTGACAGGCCAAACAATCGTCTCTACCTTCGGCCGTGTGAGGTATATACGGTCCGATGGCCTTCCCATTAGTTGAGCCTGATGTTTCCCCAGTGCTTCCGGAGGCAGTTTGCTCGGGTCGTTGGTCGGCCGATGGCGCGCCGGCTGCCCCGTTCGTCCTCTCGTCTTCTGAAAGGAGCTCTGTGCTTTGAGAACAGCCGACGAGGCCCACAAGCATTAGTAGGAGGATGACGAAGATTATGAACGCCATCGAGCTATTGCTCCTACCCGAGGGAGGCAGGCTTGCTGGGGAACAGCTATCCGTGCTCATCATCTCCCCTCTTCCCTTCCACATCTACCTCACCCCTTAAGCGCGACGGAGTATCATTACGGTGCTCTCCCTAGCCTCCATCACCCGGTGTCGAAAAACGCGCCCATCAATTACAGAACACCTCCTCCCTATCGGCTTCCTGTGAAGACGCGTGACCCTTGGTGTCTCTTCAGCTAACTCGGTGGTCGGCAGAGCTGACAGAGACTTAGGCCACTCGTGTTAAGTCTTCAAGCTCTACCTCTCTCGTACCCAAAAATCAAAGTTCCCCGCAAGGCTAAGCGGTGTCAGCTCGAAAACCCAGTCCTCCCGTCCTCCCTCGAACCCTTATCCCCTGCTGCTGATCTCGCGACGAACCTTCATGTGGAAAAGGAGGCCTACCCCAACGGCGGCGAACAGCAGTATATGCTTCACTATTAAAGCTATAACTTGCCCTCGCCCGGCGGCGAACTGATACTCGTAGCTGTAATAGGTCGCCGACCTTACGATCCCGAAGAGCACGACAAAGAGGAGGCTAATGCTGTTCAACCTCAAGAGCCGCGGGGCCAGTGACCTGAAAAACCTCTCAACCTCCTCCGTTCCCGCCGCCCGCACCTCTCTGTACAGGAGCCACGTGAGTATGGCCCCGCACATCCACAAGGCCGCCATCAGGTCGTGAAAGAAGTTGTTGAACATCACTAATAGCGCCATAATCCTTCTCCCTACTTGTTTGTGATAAGACCTAGGGTACCAAGAAGCTCCCTCACCATGGCCGGCATTTTGCCCAAGCTCAGAACGTGTTTCTGCAGAAAAGAGTTATCCATGATGGCCTTCATCGACTGGATGGCGTAGCGCCGCTTGAAATCGTCCTTCAACCCCGCCCATTCTGCCAGCTTGCCGAAGTAGAAATCCCGATAACATCTAATAACGCTTTGGAACAACTCGTCGACCGTCATCTTGTCCGGCTTGATGACCGGCTCCACCAGGTTATACTTCGATAGGTCCCAGGTCACAATGTGGTCCTTCAAGTCCGGATAGATGTCGGCGTAGGGCCATGGGGCCAGAAACAAGAAGTGAGCGAAGTCGGGATTATAGGCTTTGGCCAGGTCAAGGGTGGATTGAACGCTTTCCGGCGTCTCTTCTGGGGAACCCAGAATAAAGGAGGTCTCGCTGACGATCCCCGCCGCGTGGATGATGTCCAGGGCGCGCTTGGAGTCATCGGCCAGGATCCCCTTGTTGAACTTATCCAGGGTGGTTTGGGAGGTGGCCTCAATGCCCACGTAAATGTGGATTATACCGGCTTGTCGATACTTGTGCATAATATCTTCGTCCCTGATGATGTCGTTAACCCTCGTCTCGATGAGAAACATGACGCCAAGGTCTCTTTCGATGAGAGAATCCAGGATCCGCTCCCACCGCTCCCTGTCCGCCGTAGGATGCTCATCGGCGATAAAGAACACGTCAATGTGATAGGTCTTGACCAGGTGCTCGATTTCGGAGACCACGCTCTCCGGACTCCTCGCCCGCCACGACTGGCGCCAGAACTTCTGCTGAGAGCAAAAGCTACAGTTATGGCTACAGCCCCTGGAGGTAGAGAGGATAGCCAGACGAGACCCAGGGTAGACGAAAAAGGTATAGTCATCCCAATCCAGCAGGTCCCAGGCCGGGGTGAGGGAGTCGAGGTCCTGGAGGAAGGGACGGTCGGCCGTGGCGATGATGCCGTCGGCGCCGCGATAGGCGATCCCCGCCACTTGGCCTAGGTCGGCCTTTTCCTCCAGCGCTCGCAGTAGTTCGGGGAAGGTCACCTCCCCCTCCCTTCGTACGACGTAGTCAATAAAGGGGTAATCGGTGAGAACGTCCTCATAGCAAAAGGTGGCATGAACCCCTCCGATGACCGTGACCACTCCAGGATCCGCAGCCTTCACTGCCGCCAGAAGGTCGGCAGCCGCCGGCATGCTGGCCGTGTAAGCGGTAGTAGCAACGACGTCCGGCCGAAAACTGGTGATGCGCTTCATCATGTCCGGCAGACGATGGTTCTTGGACATAGCATCGTATATCTGGACCGTGTGCCCCGCCTTACGCAGCTCGCCGGCGATGTACACAAAGCCTAGGTTTGGCCACCTTCCGGCCGATTCAACTACCCCACAGTGGTAATCCGGTGTAACCAGCATGACCCTGGACATTTTGTCACCTCATACAACAGAGTTATGGACAGGCCAGATGCAGTGCAGCGCCTGGTCCTACGCCGGAGCCCAGTGACCATCCGCTCAGGGGCCTCGCTCAAAGAGCACATCGTAGGAGGCGGCCACGGGCTTACGGCGTCAATGCCAGGCCCCAGCCCTCCACGGCAACTCTCAGGGCTCGCCGGAGGAGAAAGACGACGAGGCTGGTACCGACCCCTAGGCCGTCGATCATCCTCGGCCCCTCCCGGCCTCTTGGGCAACAGCCCTAGCAGGGTAAAAGCGCGGTGCCCCTCGGTGTCCATGCAGGACCTTCGAGGGCGTTCCAAAGTGTTAGACGCCTTGTGCCCCTCCCCTTGGGCCCCCGCCCGACAGCCTTACCCGCAGTCGCTGCGCCAATTTCATAAACTCAGATTCAAAGTAGGGAATTGGCTTATCACAGCTACCCCTGAAGTTGACCCGGAGGGTGCCGCCCTCGCAGGCCACTAGCTCAATCAGCACTTTCCGGTAATTGAAGAACATCGACAGGGCCAACCCAGCCAACAACAACCCAGCCCCGAAAAGCGCCAGGGGGACGCTCGGGTCCCAAGTGATCCTCAGGCCGGCCACCCGATTGATGTCTACGAAGGTAAAACGCAGGATGTAGGGGCCATGCCCGTAGGATATCTCGGCTGGAATAGTAGGGACGCTCCTCTCCTCTACTATCGCCCACCCTCCCTCTCGATACTCGTAGGTCGTATAGATCAGGCGCTGGTTTACCTTCGACGGGTCCGGTAGCCCTCCCCCTTCGCCCGCCGGTGAGGCGAGGTCCGGCACCAATCTAAAGCTGAAAGCGAGGTGCTTGAGCTCTTGGGGATTATACCAGCCGTAAAGGGCAGACCCGTGAATACGAACGGGAAACCAGTCGTAGTATTCGGGCCGGCCGGGCAACTTAACCTTGACCACCCCGGCCATGCCGTAGCCTCCGTAGCCGATGGTTACCCCCTGATAGGTCAGGGGCTTACTGGCGGTGATCACCCCTTCCGCGGGACCCGCGTCGCCAGTCAACCTCACGAGAGCCTTATAATCCCTCACCATACCGTTAAAACGGGCATTGCGCTCCATGGCGAACCGCGAAGCTGGTGGCTCCTGGCCGTAATACTCCACCCAAAGCCTGTCAACGGAAATCGCGAAATCCCGTGGCAGCGCGTCGAGGCCCTTCACCTGGTGAAGGTCGAAGCTCTCTCCAGCGGGGACGTGGATAACCCCTTCTACCCTGGCCAGGGAAGAATAGGAGCCCGCTAGCAGCAGGAGCAGGAGCCCAAGGTGAAGGAGGAGGTTGCCGAGCGGCACCTGTCTCCCCTTGGTCCCGAAAAACCTGACGACCTCCCCGCGGACCCCGTGAGAAGGCCTATAACCCCTTCGCCTCAGGAAATAGACTACCGCCTTCTCGGCGTCACTCAACTCCATGGGGGAGAAGAAGGAGGCCACCAGAGGCGTCCTGTGAAGGGACACCAGGTCATGGGCGCCCACCCCCCCGCGAAGGAGCCTCTTTGCCGCCGAGCTCACACCGACCACCAACGGCAGGGCCAAGAGGCCGGTCAGGACGAGCCAAAGGGGCCGAAGAGGGCCGTAGGACCCCTCCGTTACGAGAATCGCAGCGGCCCCGACCAATAGCAGGGCGGCCATTTGCATGAAAACCACTGCCCTCTTCCATATGCTGCTGTGCCGCCTTCGTCTCCGCACTTGGGTCTTTGCCACCTGATCACATCCGTCGTAATCTTTAATAATGGCCGCCTTGACCGGGCAGATGTCCAAGCCCCCAGAAATTCAGCACTATAACCACCAAGGCGATGATGTTCAACAGAGCCATTCTCCGCCCGCGCCAGCCCAAGGTGAGGTAGAGGTGCAGGTAGATGCCGTAAATCAGCCAGGTGACCAAGGACCAAGTTTCGATGGGGTCCCAACTCCAATAGCTTCCCCACGCCGTATAGGCCCAAAAGGAACCGCTGATGACCATCATGGCGTGAAAGACGAACCCAAAGCTCACCAACCGGAAGGATAGCGCGTCCAGGATCTCCAGGCTAGGAACCCGGCTCTTCAGGAAACCATTGTCCGGGTAAGATGATTTCCAGAGGTACAGGCCGGAGGCGCTAGCCGAGGTCGCGTAGCAGGCGAAGGCCAAGAAGGAGAAGAAAATGTGGACGAAGAACCACTCACTCCGAAACTCCGGCGGCAGCGGCGATATTTCAGGGTTGCTGAGGTATCCGAAAAGGAGGAGCAAGGCCGCAATAAAGGACACGGCGGAGCCAGCCACCCTGAGGGCGGGGCGCCGGGCCTGCACCAGAAGGAACACGAACACCGTGAGCAGAGCGCCCAGAGAGTTCAGCTCATAGAGCTCCGCGCCCGGAAGATGCCCGCTGAGTAGACTACGGTGAGTCAACCCCGCCACATGCGCCGCCAGGCCGACCGCGGCAAGGTAAACTCCGACCCGATCCGCCCCCTGGCCCTTCCGGATCAGGCCAAAAAGGAAGGACGCCGCCGCAAGACCGTAGGCGCTAAGCGTAACCCAAAAGAGTATCAGTTCAGCTTCAGTCATTTCATGGCCACCTCTTTTTTGATGTCCAACACGACCCTATCGAAGACCTCCTGAAAGAGGGGCTTCGGGGCTTCCGACCGGCCGGCCGCCTCAACTCTTACCCTATTATCCCCGCCCTCAACCAGTATCCACAGGTTTTCCCGGTGAACTAGGACGCGCCATAACAGACCGAAAAACCCAACCCAAAAGCCGAAGAAGATAACGGGAATCCCGCGGTCGTAGATGACGTAAAAGGACGCCCAGTACCTGACATCGGTAAAGCTCAAGACGTATTCCCCGAACCTCACCGTCTGCCCCAGCTTAACTAATCCTTGAAAAAGCCTGGACTCACCGCCCTCTATACCTGTAACAGCCAGGTTGAGGTATGGATTATTCGCAAAGGGCGAGGCGGTCGTGAAGCCTCCTTCCCCCGAGGCGAAATCGGGATAAAGGTGCATGTCCAGCCTGAGGCCGGCTTCTTCCACTTCGTAATAGTCGGTGTATGACACCTCATCTTCTTCAAAGAGTACCGCCAGGGAGAGGTAGCCGTCCAGGAGCACCTCGCCCGAGCCCTGTTTCATGAGCTTGACCTTCACGGCATAGCCATGGGACTTGTGGGAGAAGTGTACGCCCTCGTAGACGAACCTCTCACCGATCCCCACCGTATCTTCCTTGACCGAGTGAAAATCATCGAAAACCTCGAGAGTTGCCCTGTAGTCTACTACATACTCACCCTTCTCAACCGGCCAGTAGTCCTTCAGGACTACTGCGAAGCGCCGATGGCTCTCCCAGAAAAGAGGTCCCTCCATCACCCGGTCGTAGTAGCCGTGATCCTCAACGAAGGCCTGTCCCTCCACGATATGCATGGTCCCTCGCAGGCTGCCGGCAGCGCTCAGCAACGCGCCGACGAAGATAAGCATAAAGCTCAGGTGGAAGATAATAGAGCCCCAAAAGCCCCAGCGTCCCTTCTCCCCCGAGACCAAATACCTCCTGTCGCCCAGAGGTTGGACGTCAACAGCGTACCGGGCGCGTCGAAGCACCCGCTCAACCACCTCAACCGCCTGTCCTGCGGGGCCGGCCCCGTGAAGGAGCGTGTAACACGCGCGACCTTCAAGGTTGCGCAAATCGGCTCCATCTACCCACCTCGAAGGCCTATCCCGGAAGTGGCCGACGATCCTCTCCAGGGAGCAGGCCATCGTGGAGGCCAGCAGTAGGAACAGGGGGGCTAAGAACAGCCAGCTGCTGGCGTATCGGTTCAGCCCCAGGAAACCGCTCAGCGCCGCCAAGGCCGGGTTGGCGGCCTTCCACTCCTCGTAGGCCCTCTTGCCGACTAGGTGTTCCTGCGGAAGAAGGGCCCCGGCCACGGAAAGGACGGTCACCAAGACGAGCAACACCAGAGCGGTCTTCCTGGAGGCTAGAAACCTGTAAATCCGTAGCAACTTCTCACCTTCATTCCTAGGCTCGATGGGTCAGACGGAGACGATTGTGCTCGGTGGCCTACCTGTCCGCCTCACCATCCCTTCCCTCTAGAGCCCATGGCGCTACAGCCATCGGAGGAAGCTGGGGGGACGGCCATCTGACCCCAACAGGTGCCGCTGCCCGGTGAATCGTACTGGATGCCCGACAGATACCCACCTACCAAAAACGCCAGGGCGGGGGAGTCACTTCCATCGGGGTTTTTCCAGCGGAAGTTGACCCCGTGGATGGCCCCAAGACGGCCGCCGGTGGAGGTGGCGTTGGGGTTGACCGTCCCCGGGCCAACAGCGGCATACCCGGCGGGCCCGCCGTGACAGCCCGCACATCCGAGGACATTAGGCCCGTCGTCCTGGTAGAAGTGGGCGGCGTTGCTGCTGTGCCTCCAGCCGCCTCCGCCTCCCCCGTAGTCGTAATCATCGGCATGACACAGGAGGCATAGCTTGTCGTAAACGTTGGTCGGTTGAGCGCCCGTTTCCCTGGGCGAACCGTAGTCCCTTAACATATAGGGGTTGTCGGAGCCGTGAACCCCGAAGGGCCCATTGCTTCCAGTGGGTGCGTTGTGGCAGTCAATACAGGTCATCAGCCTCGGGTTCATGGTATCCCATGGCGGCTTCATCAAGCTAGGATCGCTAGCGATGAAGGGGTTGCCGGTCCCGTTTTGGCTGAACCCGAAAACGGGGTGGACGGAGTAGTTATACGGGTTGAACTGCGCGGCCTTGTCAGTGGTCCCAGCCGGCAAGGAAGGCGCATAGGACGAATGACACTTCAGACAGACGTAGGACACCTCCAGCGGGTCGCTGGACGCTGTAATGGTCACCTCAGTGTATCCGCTCGCATCCGGCGGAGACCACAGCGTTTCGCTGTCGGGAGCGGGGTCCCCCGGAGACTGCCAGGTCGTCACCTTGACGCCCTTGGCGCCGATCAGGGGGCCGGAGACGCTGCTGGTGTTGAGGCCCGTAGGGGTCACGCGGGTCCCGGCCTTGGCGCCGTGGGCGTCATGACAGTCGATGCACTCGACCGGGCCCCTGGTCTGGGTGGCATCGTCCACCGTATGTCTCGACGCCTTCTGGAACTCGGCGCCAATGCTGTCCGCGTTGGGGTTGCTCATGCTGACCCCGTAGAAGTCAGCTCCGGTGCCGGTATCATGACACTTGTAGCAGAACTGCTCCTCGTAGGGGTTCGCCACGGAGGCGGTCGTGTCTCCCAGTAGGGCCTTGAAGGACTCCAGCAACGACCCGTGCAGGCCGAACTTCCTGTCTTCGTCGGCTCCAGACTGATATTGTTTCGTAAGGGTGTCGTTGTGACACTTGGAGCAGTTCGCCCTGAAGGTGCTGCTGTCGGAGAAGGGCTCCGACAAGACCTCGTAGTTGTGGGCCGAGCCGCCGTAATCGCTGATGCTGAGGGCTCTGGTCCCCGTCGTGCCGTCTGGCTGAGTGTATGCCGTATCATCCTGCGGGTCCTTGTGACAGGACAGGCAGAGTCCGCCGTTCGTGATATCACCTACGTCGAAATCGGTGTCGGTCGCATCAGCGAGGGTGGGCGGCGTACTGGTCGAGCCCCCCACCTTCCGCAGGTTCTTGGCACGGCCGTTATCCTTGAAGATGCCGTGATCCACGTGGCAGAAACTGAGACACGTCGCTCCTCCGTTGGCGACCGCGTCATAGGTTCCGGCCGCGTCTTTGATGGGATGCTTAAAGTGCGTATTTGGGCTCTCGGTCTGCAACAGGGAGTTGGTCAACTCGCCGTGGCAACCCGAGCAATCGGTTGGACCGCCGGGCTCGGTGCCACCGGCTCCGCCGTTGTCGTAGGTGTAAGTCGCCGAACCGTCATGGTCTACCCCGTGGCACGTTAGGGTACAACTCCCACCCGACGTACCCCCCGGGTCATGGGTGAAGAGCGGTCCCGTTCCGGCCGCGATACTGGCAGTGACCGTATCGGCCGGGAACCCTACGCGATGGGCCTGCGCGGGGTTCTCGGAGGGAATGGCGCCGTGGGGCCGATGGCACTCCTTACATACGATGTTGTTGTTGACTAGGTGGAGCCAATGGAGGTTCATCTCCCCGTTGTTAAAGCCCGTGTTGGTGACGTCACTAGTATCCGTGAGGGCTGCTGAGTCGTGACAGCCTCCAGTAAAACAGGCCTGATAGTCCGAGGCGGTATAATTCTCGCTCCGGCTCTCGCTGTAGGCTATATCATAACTATTCAACAGATACCGTGGATTGGCGGTCCCGTGAGGGTCATGGCACTGCGCGCAGTCAAAGCCGTGACCCTTGGCCTCGTTAATCGATTTACCGTCCCAGGCGTTGTCGCTCCGGGAGCCCGGCCCATCGTGACACTCGTAGCAGAAGCTCTCGTTGTTGCCTGAGACTGCACTTCCGTCATCCCTCGCGTCAGCCTCACCCGGGTTGGGGTCGGTGCGCAAGAGCTTGGGGATAGGCGACCCATGCTCTTCGTGACATTTCGAGCACTTCACGCCCGTGCCGGACGGGGGATTGAGAAAGGCATCGTCGTGGCCGGTCCCGTCCGTAGGATAGTAGGTCTGGTGGTCGCCGTTGGGGTCCGGCAAAGCGGAACCCGTCCCGTGACAGGTCCAGCAGAAGTCGTTTCCGCCGTGGGCCCCCGTAGAGGTCTCCAGGAGCCGCGGGTAGTGGACCGCACCACCATCGTGGGGGTTGTGGCACTGATTGCAGTTGATAGTCGTGGGCACCGGGTGCTTTGTGAGCACCCCACCGCCCTCGAACTCGGTCTGTACCGTGTAAATGCTCCCAGTTCCACCGGCGTCATGGCATAGGTAACAGAGGGAGTCCACGCTGCTCTGCCCCAGGATATTCGCCGCGGCGCCGCTGTGCATGCTGTGGCACGTAGCACAGGTCTGACTGTTCGTGGTAAAGCCCCCGTGGGGGCTCTCGTAGACGTTGGAGCCCGTGGTGAAGGAGAATACGTAATCGCTCTGCAGGGCATTGCCCGCCTGATCCTTCACCCCGCCGGCCCCGGACTTGATCGTCACGGTATATGTAGTGTTCGGATCCAGATAGGTGGAGGGCGTGAACACGAAGGTCGGGTTGTTGGACTTGTCCAGGGTTCCGGAGACGGTCATGGCCCCCTGCTGGACAATGAAGGTCTGAGGCGAGCTGAGGTCCACCGTAGCGGGGTCCATGAGCTCGCTGAAGGTAACCGTGATATCCGTGCCGCGCAGCACCCCGGTGGCCCCGTCAACGGGGCTCGTGGAGCTCACCGTTGGCGGCGTCAGGTCGGCCTCCGCGGTGGTGAACTGGTAGATGCCCGATACCACCTGGTTCCCCGCCTCATCCTTGGATAGGACCCGGTATTCGTACGTAGCGCTCGAGTTGAGGCCGGTCAGGTTAACGCTGTGGTTGGTCACGAGGGTCGGGTCTTCGGCCGTCGCCGTCCAGCTCTGCTCACCAAGAGGCCGGTATTCCACCTGAGAGGTCGCCGCCTCGTCCGTTCCCCAGGTGATGGTCGCGGACGTCGAGCCGATATTGGTGGCGCTGGGACCGGAGTTCACCAGGGGCGCCGTGTTATCAACGACAACGCTGCCGACCGCGACCGGCGGATCTGTCGTGTTGTTCGACCCGTCGGTAGCCACGATCTCCAGCGAATAGGTGCCCTCGGGCGCCCATCCCGACTTTCCCCCGTAGTTTTGGCTTCCGTCCCAAGAGATAGTCCGGTTCGTCCCCGCGGTGACGGCCTCTGGGGGACTGGTCTCGTAGACGATGGTCGAGCCGGAGTCCTTAACCACCAGTTTCACCGTGGCGTCCTCGTCGATGTCGTAGGTAACGACTGTGGAATCGTTGGTTCCGTCACCGTTGGCCGGCGAAATGGCTCCGGGACTGGTAGACTGCCAGGTTACTACGGGAGGGGTGGTATCGTTGCTGCTTACGTCAAGTTGGATCTCGTCAAACCAAACGAAGGTCTGGGCGTTCTTGTTATTTCCATTCTTAAGGTTAACCGTCAGCTGAATCTCATACTGGCCGGTCTGACTCATGAAGGAACTGAGGTCGATGACGCTCGGCGAGCCGACCCCCGAGCCCTCACCTTCCACGGACCAGGTGGATTGCGACCCAGGGGCCACGGACTCCGACCACGCCGTCGTCGTCTGCGAGTCGGAAAGCCGCTTAATCACCACTGACACATCTACGGTCGCAGGGGTCGTGGCCGCGTACCCTTCCCTCCAGGCGAAATACAGCATGACCGTGGAGCCCGGGGCGGTGATGTCCACGGTCTGGTAGAGATAACCGGTGGCCGTCTCGTTGCGCCCGACGGGCGTAGACAAAGTGACCGAACCGCCTGCTGAGGGAATCCCGTTGATGGTCCCGGAGTAACCGGACGGGTCATAGGCCACGGATACCGTGGCGCCTGCGCTCAGGGTCCACCCGTTGTAGTCGCCGTTGAAGCTTCCGTTGGTAACCACGTTACCAGCGGCAACCGAAGCTGGGCGGATAAGGATAAAAGAAAGAAAGAGTGCTAGTAACGTCGCCCTGCTTCTTATGACCCTGAGCACCGTTCTCTACCTCCAGTCCCGTGGATTACCGATAAAAGCCAAGGTCGGTCACTGGTCACTGGCTCCCGGCGTCGCTCTCTGGATACCCCCAGACCTGAACTTCATCGCGGCCTCGATCGGCGACGTAAATCCTGCCACTTCGATCGATAAAGAGGCCGATCGGGTGAATCATCTGCCCTTCGCCCTGGCCGGGATCGCCGAAGGAGAAAAGCCCCTGCCCGCGGTCATCTAACACCCATATCCTCCCGGCGATGGCGTCAGCGACGAGAACCCTGCCCAGGGCATCCACTGCCAGGCCCCGCACGAGGGCGAAACTGCCCTCGGACGGGCCCTCCACCTTGAACAGAAATCTCCCCTCGGCGTCGAAGACCTGAACGCGGTTGTTGCCCCCATCAGCAACCCATATCCTGCCCTCACCGTCAACGGCCACTCCCTGCGGGTACTTCAACTGCCCCGTGCCGTTACCCGGGCTCCCTATCCTTCGTAATAGTTCACCGTCCGCGTTGAGCACGAGAACCTGATGGCCCCAGAGGTCCGCGACGACGATCTCTCCCTGGGGCGTAATCGCAAGGGGGCCCGGTCGGATGAGGCCCATGTCGTTAGTGCGCCCGACCAGAATCCGCCGAAACCTCCCGCGGGAATCGAACTCCGTGATCCGCCCGTTGGGGGGCTCGGAAACCAGGATATTACCCTCAGGGGTGACGGCGATCCCATAGGGGTAGTCAATTTCGCCCGCCGCGCTCCCGGACTTCCCGAAGGAAAACAGCAACTTGCCGTCCCGGCGGAAGACTTTGACGGAATCATTTCCCGTGTCGGCGATATACAGATTGCCCGCCTGGTCTACCGTCACGGCCATGGGCTCCCGAAGCCGGGCGTCACGGCCACCGTGGAGGCTGTACAGGAACTGCGGGGACTGGGACACCTCGACCGGGTGCAGGGAGGTCAGCTCGGCACCCATACCCGGCCCTCGGGTAAAGTAGAGGACAGCCAGCAGAGCCCAACAAAGGATAGTTATGAGTACTAGTAGGCCAGCTAATTGCCTTGTCGTCATGCCATCGATTCTCCCCCAGAGAACCCGCTGCCGGGCTCGGTTTCGGATATTATCAAACTGATGAGGCCAGGGAGTACCTTCGGCCACAGCCCACCCTAGAAGCTGTCGCCCCACCCTGGACCGACCACGAGTTCCATTAGGCCAAAAACCCACACTTCGTGGGCCCTCAGCCTTCCCTTCCTCCGCTTTCCTGGCCCCCCAGGCTACCTCCGCCCCCAGGTGAGCGGCCCTCCCGCCTGCCGAACTGCCCTGCGTCAACTGACCTCAGGCTTGAGGGCCTCCGGCCCATATTTACCGAGGTCTCGGGACCCTCCGCCCCTAGGCCGAGGCCGGCATGCCCTCCACGTCCTCTGGAGGGTCGCAGGGCTGGAGGCGGAGCCCCACCCACAATTCAGATGGCTCGCCCCGGAAGACAGACCCTCGCCTGGCCAACCGTTGGAGGTCCGAGGTAGTCCCCCTCTTGGGTAGGTATGAGGGCTGAGGTGTCAGCATCAGCTGACACCTCAGCCCGAACCTTCAGAGCCCAGGGATCGCCAGACTTACTTGTCGTGGCAATCCTGGCAGGCGTCCAGATCCGGCTGACGGAGCAGCGCTGAGCTCGGCCGGCTGGTCGTAGCCTTCGTGCCGTGGGCCCAGTGGCAGGTCAAGCAGGTCATGTTCCCGCTCGCATCCTGCGGCAAGGCCCCGTCGCCCGTCTCCAGACCCAGGTTCGTCCAACCGCCGTCCGGCACCGTACCACCATCGCTAACGCCCGTCTTCACCGCGGAGACGTCCACGGCGTGGCGGTAGGCCTGCGCGTAGGCACCGCTCTGGGCCATAGCGCTGGTGCTGAGGCCGAAGTCGACGTGGCAGCCCGCGCAGAAGTCGCTAACCTCGGTGTAGCTGGGGATCTCCTGCCCGGTTGCCGTTTGGTCGAGGGCGCGGTTGTTGGTGTAGGTGGCGACGAACTCTGACTTCGGGTAGAAGTCAATAGCCAGCTTGTCGCCAGCCTCCCAACCCGGGTCCGCAGTCGGGTCAGCGGAGAAGATGATCAGGCCCGGCGAGTACTGCACGGTGTAGGTCACGCTGAGCGGCGAACCTCCACCGAGCGGGTACCACGCGGCCGCGCTGTCATCCCAGTGCCACACCACCGGCTTGTAGCCGGCCCAGGTGGCCTCGTCGGCCCACTCCTTCAGCGCTGCCGGAGCCGTAGCGGCCAGCTCCCACTCGGTCGGCGTAGCGGTCTGGAACAGCTCCGCTACAGCCGCCGTGTGCGGGACCTTGTTGGGCCCGAGCAGGAGGAGTCGTGCGTTGGTGCCGCTCTTGTTGCCGTGAGGATCGTGGCAGCTAGCACAGGTGAAGGTGGAGATCCCCGCGTCGGCGTGACCGCCAAAGGCCGTGAGATCCGCGGCCGCCTGAAGGTCAGCGTTATGGAGTGAGGTCACTCCGCTGGGCGTGACGATGCCGAAGATGCCGCCCAGGGGGGTATTCACCCCAGCGCCGTCCTCCAGCAGCCGGCCCGTGTCCACATCATAGTAGCTACCAGTGCCGTCATGACAGTCGATACACGAGTTGGCCAGGTTGCTGTCGGTCAACAGCTTGGCACCCGCCGCTTCGTGCATCGTATGGCACGACGCGCACAGGCTCGAATTGGTGCTGAATCCACTGTGCACGGTTCTGGTGGCAGCTAGGGCTGCGCCGGCCATCAGGACCACGAGACCCGCGACCAGGACCAGGAGGATTACGGTCCTCTTCATCCTTGTTCACCTCCTTTCAGGCTCTATCTCTTAGCTAGGCGGAGGTGACGTCGGCCACCCGCCTAACTCTGCTGGCATCAGTGAGCGTAGACCTTTATGGCCTGGTTTCCCTTGTCGGTGATGTAGATGCGGCCCATACTGTCGATGAAAATCCCGTTGGGGTATTGGAATTCGTCGTTCTGAACCCCGGAGGTGCCGAAGGCAAAGTACCTCTCGCCTTCACGGCTCAGCCCGTATACCTTATGGGCCATACTGGAGACAACGAAGACCACACCCTTGTTGCTGATGGCGATCCCCCTCGGAAAGCCTATGGGGCTGTCGCCAGCCTCCGAGGAGCCATCGAAGCTCCGGACCAGCTTTCCTTCGCTGTCGAAGACCAGGATCCGGTTGTTGTTGCTATCGGCTACGTAGATATCGCCGTTCCCATCGACTGCGATCCCGTTGGGGAAGGACAGGGCCGTATCCGTGCCGGTATCCCTTATCTCCAGGACCTTCTCCCCGGAGAGCTTGAACACCGAGATCCTCCCCGGTAGCTCCGTGACGTACAACTGGCCGTCATGGATGGCCAGGGCCGCAACGGATCCGAAGGGTTCACCGTCCGAGCGCTCGAAGACCCTGAGGAACTGTCCATCCTGGTCGAAGACCTGGATCCTCTGGTTCTTCATATCCGCCACGTAGATATTGCCGTCCCGATCGACGGCCAGGCCGTAGGGAAAGCGGAACTGCCCCGGCTCGTCCCCCGGCTCCCCGAAGGCCTTGACGAAGGTGCCGTCCAGTTCGAAGATGAACACCTGCTCCTTGACGGAGTCAGAGACGTAGATCCGGTTATTGGCCACGATTACCGCCATCGGCCGGGCCAGCTTGTTCGCCCCCTCGCCGTAGATGGCGAACTTAAAGGTGGGGGTCGTCGGCCCTGTAATGCTGATGGGAATGTTATAGGCCAAGGTTTCAGCCGGGTTGCGTTTCATGAGGTAGAACGCCCCGAATACGACCGTGCCGACCAGCGTAATTGTCAAGACGATGATGATTAAGTGCGTGGCCTTCATCCGTCTGCCGGCGCTAAGCCAGCATCCACCTCTCTTTCCTTTGCGCTCTACTCACCCTTAAGGCGCTGTAGAGCTTCCTGGGCCTCTTTCATTTGCGGGTAGAAATCCAAGGCAGTCTCGAGCTGTCGGATGGCCTCGTCCTTCATCCCCATCCTCTCGTAGATCAGCCCGAGGTAATAGCGAGCATCGGCGGACGCCGGGTCGGCGTCCCGGGCCCGCATCATGTAAGCGCGGGCCTCCTGGAGATCGCCCTTACCGAGATATGCCTGCCCGAGGAAGAAACTCGCCTGAAAATATCTCGGGTTGGCGTCGGCGACGGGCTTTAGGTGCTCAATGGCCTTATCGTAATCCTCCTGTTCCAGGTACAGGTACCCTAGGCTCACGTGAGCACCCCAGTGTCGCTCGTTGATCTTGAGGGCGTTCTGAAACTCCACCAGGGCTTTGTCGTACTCCTTGTTCTGCAAGAACGCCCACCCGAGCTCCACCCGGTAGTCGGGGTTATTGGGGTCGGCCTTCACCTTCTCCAGGGTATCCAAGATCAACCTGTCCGTAGCTTCGGTCTGGTCTAAATCTCCCCAGAAGAACAGGTTCCCCAGCGTCATTCCCACGACAATGACGACCGCGATCGTTGCCGCGATGATCAGGGCTGCCTGCTTTGGCGAGAACACCCTTTCCGTTGTCTCCCTTCCCGTTTGCCCGGGGCCACTCAAAACTCAGCACGCTCCCCTCTACGATTTCTCCATCATTGGCTGGCCTTGTCGGCATGGCAGGAGAGGCACAGCGCGTCTCCCCTCATCTTCAAGAGCCATTTATTCTGAGTTCCGTGAGGGTTATGGCAGCTGCTGCAGCTGACGGGGTCACCGTACGGGTCCTGGTATCTCCTACCCACAGGGTGCGAGAAGGGTGCCACCATAACCTCATGGCAACGAAGACACAAACTGAGGCTATCCTCAGGCAGGAGGGGCTCATCATCGGCTCCGTGAGCCACGTGGCAGTTCAAACAGGAACCCCTCCCGTCCTCTGAATCCAGCATCCCATGCACCGTCTTACCGTAGAAACCCTCCTTCTCCTGATGACAGGTCAGACAGAGCTCCATTGGCTCGGACTGGAGGAGGTCCTGAAAATCCCCCGAATGGGCCAGGTGACAGTCCGCACAAGTGATCTGCGTGCCGACGGGGTGATGCGACGGCTTTGAAAGCTCCCGCTCTATATCATCATGACACGACCTGCAGAGCCTTTCCGTCGGCATCGCCTTGAGCAACTCGCTCGTGAACCCGGCATGGGGGTTGTGACACGCAGTACAATCGCCATCCTCATAGGGGACGTGACTCACCGGCTTCTCCGCTCGTTCATGTTCAACGTGACAGCTCACACACAACTCCCCCGGGGCCAGCTTCAATAGGTTCGCGACGTCCGATCCGTGCGGGTCGTGACAGCTCACGCATTGACCCTCGCTAAAGGGACGGTGCTGTTCGACCGGCCCTATTCCATCCCGTTGGACGTGACACGTCGAACACATGCTCTCCACGGGGATGACTAGTAACTTCTCCTGTCTGGCCATGTGGGGGTCATGGCAGTCGGTGCATCGCCCCGTCTCGAAGGGAACATGTTCATAGTTCCACTGAGTGGAGCCGTAGTGACAGGAGCTGCAGAGTTCCTCTTTCGCCACTACCAGCTCGGGCGTCTCGCCCAA
>DFND01000087.1 GCA_002375895.1 Firmicutes bacterium UBA3576 | reverse complement strand
AGCCGCCCCCTCCTACCCGATTCTATTTCCTGGGAAATATCCGGAGTTTCGACAGCGCCACGGGCCCCCTTCAGAGAGGTGATGGACTGTGGAGCCACGAGTGAGGGTAGAGGAGTGGGAGGAACGGTATCTCTCGCCTGGAGCGGCCCGCAGCGCGGCTAGCCGGGGCCGCCTGCGCCCCGAGCCACCGTGTTCGGTGCGCACGGCCTTTCAGAGGGACCGCGACCGCATCATCCACAGCAAGGCCTTCCGCAGGCTCAAGCACAAGACCCAGGTCTTCATCGCCCCGGAGGGGGACCACTTTCGCACCAGGCTGACTCATACCCTCGAGGTGGCCCAGATAGCCAGGACGGTGGCCCGAGCCCTCAGGCTGAACGAGGACCTCACGGAGGCCATCGCCCTGGGGCACGACCTCGGGCACACGCCCTTCGGTCACGCCGGGGAACAGACCCTGGACGAGATATTCCCCCCGGGCTTCGCCCACAACGAGCAGAGCCTGCGGGTCGTGGACGTCCTCGAGGGCCCCGGAGGCCTCAACCTCACCTGGGAGGTCAGGGACGGCATCCTGAATCACTCGGGGAACCTCCAGCCCGCGACCCTGGAGGGACGCATCGTCAAGATCTGCGACCGCATAGCCTACATCAATCACGATATCGACGATGCCCTGCGGGGGAGATTGCTCGAACCCGAGGACCTGCCGCGGGAGCCCATCGCGGTCCTCGGAGAGAGACACTCGGAGCGGATCAACACCATGGTCCGCGACCTGATTGAGAACAGCACCGACGACGACATACGCATGAGCGAAAGGGTCCGGGCCGCCATGGACGAGCTGAGGAACTTCCTCTTCGACAGGGTGTACATAGGTTCTGCGGCCAAGAGGGAGGAGTCCAAGGCCAGGCGGATGTTGCGGGAGCTCTATCTCTATTACCTGGAACACCCGGAGGAGCCCCTGCGGGCCATCGGCACTGATCGCAGGCCCACCCCGACCGACGTGGTCCTGAGGCCGGAGGACGGCTCGGCCGAGCGGCGTATTCCCGACCGTGACCGCGGGGCGAGCCCCGTCGAGCGGGCGGTGGCTGACTACGTGGCCGGCATGACCGATCGGTTCGCCATAGCCAGCTACAGACGGCTGTTCCTGCCCAGCCCGTGGCGTTTCGAGTAGCAGGAAAAGGGTCGCCGCCGGGCGAAGGTTAGATTAACGAAGAGCCACGAGGGTGGGAACCTTGAGGGGTATAAGTGAGGAGATCATAGAGGAGGTCCGGGCCCGGAGCGATATAGTCGACGTGATATCCGATTACGTGAACCTGAAGAAGAGCGGGAGGAACTACCTCGGTCTCTGTCCCTTCCATAAAGAGAGGACCCCGTCCTTCAGCGTCTCGCCGGACAAGCAGATGTTCTACTGTTTCGGGTGTCAGGAAGGGGGAGACGTTTTTAGTTTCCTCATGAAGCAGGAGAACCTCACCTTCCCCGAGGCGGTGAGGGAGCTGGCCCGCAGGGCGGGAATTCACATCCCGGAGGGGCGTGAGGCTGGCGCCGGCGACGAGAAGAGGGACAGGCTCTACCGGGTGTTGGAGTGGGCCACCCTGTACTTTCACCATATCCTGACCAAGCGGCCGGCCGGCCGGGGGGCTTGGTCCTACCTAGAGCGCCGGAACATATCCCCCGAGACGGCCGACCGTTTTCAGCTGGGTTACGCCCAGCCCGACTGGGACGACCTCCTCAAGGTCTTCCTGCGCAAGGGGGTTGACCTCGCTGACCTCAAGGAGGTGGGCCTGGTCTCCGAGGGCCGGAAGAGGCCTTACGACCGTTTTCGGGACAGGCTCATGTTCCCCATTCGCGACCGCCGGGGACGGACCATAGGCTTCGGGGGCAGGGTGCTCGGCGAGGGCGAGCCCAAGTACCTCAACTCGCCGGAGACCCCCCTCTTCAACAAGCGGCGGGTATGGTACGGCCTGGACCTGGCCACGCAGGCGATCCGCAGGGAAGCTCGGGCCATCGTGGTGGAGGGCTACATGGACTGCATTGCCCTGCACCAGGCGGGGTTCGAGAACGCCGTGGCGTCCCTGGGCACGTCGCTCAGCCGGGAGCAGGCCGAGGCGCTGGAGAGGATGTGCGAGGAGGTCATCATAGCCTACGACGCCGACGCGGCCGGGGCCAGGGCCACCCTCAGGGGCTTGGGCCTCTTCGACCTGGATAGGGTGCGGGTGAAAGTGGCCCGCATACCCGCCGGCGAAGACCCCGATTCCCTGATCAGGAGGGGCGGGACGGAGGCCTTCCAGCGGGTGGTGGACGAGGCCGTCCCCCTCGTAGAGTACGTCATCGACCTAGCGGACGAGACCTACGGCCGGGAAGACGTGTCGGCGGTTATGAAGTGCGTGGAGATGGTCGTTCCCGTCCTCGCCGCCTACCGCAATGCTGTGGAGCGGGATATGTGGATCGCCAAGACGGCAGAGGCCCTGGGGGCTAACGAGACGGCCCTGCGGGAGGAGGTACTGCGCAGGGCCCGCAGCCCTCGACGTGGTCACGGGGATAGAGACGGGGATAAGCGGCATAATAAGGGCAAGAAGAATATAGAAAAAATTGTATTGAATGGGTTGCGGGTGGAGCGTTGTGAACGTGATTTGCTTAAGATAATTATACAGTACCCGGAAGTTGGGCCGAAAGTACGCGAGCTGTGCCAAGAGAATGGTGTAATGTTCCGAAAAAAGGTCCACGCCGAGCTGTTTGACGCTATTTTTGACCTGTACGGGAGGAATTATACCGAGGGAGATGGAATACCTAAGGTCGTGGCTAAGATAGCCGACAGGGTCGGCGAGGACGCCCGGAGCCTGCTCGGCCGGTTAAGCGTCGAGGAGTTGCCGTACACTGAGGAAGAGGCCCTTGGGATCGCTCTAGCGCACGTGGGGACTCTGGAGAAGGAGCTGGCCCGCCAGAGGCTTCGGGATATCGAGCGGGAGATTAAGCAACTTGAGAGCCAGGGTCTAGAGGTAGATCGAACCGCCCCTGAGCTTTTGAAGGAGTATATAGACCTGACGAAGAAACTAAAGGGCACAGAGGATGTAGGAGGGAGCCCCGGTTAGAAGGGGGGAGAGGAATTGACGGAATACATGGAGCTAGAAGAAGTTAAAGAGCTCTTCGAACGGGGTGAGAAGAAGGGGGAGCTCACCAGCGAGGAGATCATAAACGCCCTTCAGGAGGTTGACTTGTCTCCTGATGAGATAGACGAGATTTACCAGAAGCTTTCCCAGCGGGGTATAGAGGTCGTCGATGACGGGTCAGAGGATAAGAAGAAGCCCCTCGATGGCGAGGACCTAGACCTGCCGGAGGGGATCTCTCTCAACGATCCCGTGCGGATGTACTTGAAGGAGATCGGCCGCATCCCTCTCCTCACCGCCGAAGAGGAGGTCGAGCTGGCCAAGCGAATAGAGCAGGGCGACGAGGAGGCCAAGAGGCGGCTGGCGGAGGCCAATTTGCGCCTGGTGGTCAGCATAGCTAAGAAGTACGTGGGACGCGGCATGCTGTTCCTCGACCTCATCCAGGAGGGGAACCTCGGTCTTCTGAAGGCGGTTGAGAAGTTCGACTACCGGAAGGGCTACAAGTTCAGCACCTACGCTACCTGGTGGATACGCCAGGCCATCACCCGCGCGATAGCGGATCAGGCCAGGACCATCAGGATTCCCGTACACATGGTGGAGACCATCAATAAGCTTATCCGGGTCTCCCGCCAGCTCCTGCAGGAGCTCGGCCGTGAGCCCCTTCCCGAGGAGATCGCCGCGGAGATGGACATCTCCGAGGAGCGAGTTCGGGAGATCATGAAGATCGCCCAGGAGCCAGTATCCCTGGAGACGCCGATAGGAGAAGAGGAGGACAGCCACCTCGGTGATTTCATAGAGGATGAAGATGCGCCGGCCCCGGCGGAGGCCGCCTCCTACTTCCTGTTGAGGGAACAGCTGGAGGAGGTCCTCGATACCCTGAGCGATAGGGAGAAGAAGGTCCTGAGGCTGAGGTTCGGCCTGGACGACGGTCGCGCCCGCACCCTGGAGGAGGTGGGCCAGGAGTTCGGCGTCACCCGAGAGCGGATCAGGCAGATCGAGGCCAAAGCCCTGCGGAAGCTAAGACACCCGAGCCGGAGCAAGAAGCTCAAAGATTACCTAGAATAGTAGGGAGCCCAGAAGGGCTCTTTTTTGTGCCCGATGTGCGAGCAAAGGCCACCTGGCGCGAAGAGGTAGCGCTGGTGAAGGAGAACTTACGGACGCAGTAGGGGGATATGTACCTGGTAATCACCGTTGGGTCCTCGCGCCCTGTCGGCGAAGCCCAATGCCCAGGTGCTGAGGAGGTGATTCGCCGGCCAGGACACGAGGGCCCGAATTCCTACGGCATTCTTCGGTAACGGCTCCACAAGGTGAGAGACGGCCCATGAGGGCCGTCTCTGGCGTGATCTACGTCCCGGCAAAGGATGATAGGTTCGCAATTAGCCGTGGATCAGGGCCGGCAGACACTTGACGCACACCCATATGCTGGCGCCCTGCTTTCTAATAGGGAGCAGGGCCCTGTCTTTATCGTCGGCCCCACAGTTGAAGCAGGATATGGCCGCGGCGTCCTCAGGAGCGGTAGGACCTCCCGCCCTAATATGTTCTTCGACGGCCTCCTCGTCAAAGGGCTCGGCCTCACGCTCCTCGATACTCAGAGCACCGGTGGGACATACCCCGATGCAGAAGCCGGCGCCGTCACAAAGCCGCTCATCGATCACTTTGGCCACGCCGTCGATGATCTGGATGGCTCCCTCTGCGCAGGGGAGGACGCAGTTTCCGCAGCCGTTGCAGAGATCTTCATCGATCTTGACGATCTTCCTGACTACCTTTCTGCTCATATATACCTCTCCTTTCTGAATACAATTATACCGCAGCCCCAAGTGACCACTGTAACGAGCATCACAAAAGGTCATCTATATTGCCCGCACAGAAACAGTGTACCCGCCGAGACGAGAGAGCGTGCTTACATCGCCACCACCCTCATCATCATGAGAACTCTTGGACTGGACCCAAGCACCCCTGGAGTTATGCCGCGCCCGGGACGGGTGCGGGGCCAATGGCTAGACGAGGTGGGGAAGGGGAATCCGGACCAAGGAGGATGTGCATGTCATGAAGGGGAGGTTGGATCAGGTCGGAAAGCTGGCGACGGAATTGGCCATTGATACGGCCATCAAGTACGTGCGGAGGGATCCGGACAGGAATCTTGGGACGCTCCTCGACTTCGCCGACCGGCTGGCGTCAGAGGAACAGAGGGAGGGCGTCGCCAGGCTCCGGGACAGGCTCGTTGGCGACCCGGCGGTCATGGAGCAGATACGAAGGGTGGCGAAGAACCCGCGGATGCTCCAGAAGTTCTTCTCCAACTGGGTGGTCAATTACCTGCTCTTGGGCCCGCGGCGCAGGAGGGAGCTTGGTGAGAGGCTCGGCGTACACATACCCAATTTCCTGCTCATCGACCCTACTTCCGCCTGTAACCTGAGATGCAGCGGGTGCTGGGCCGGCGAGTACCCACCTGACACGTGGGAAGTGGAGCTCTTTGAACGCGTCCTCTCGGAAGCCGAGGAGCTGGGGATATCCTGGATCGTCCTCTCCGGCGGCGAGCCCTTCGCCTACAAGCCGCTCCTGGAGGGCATCGAGCGCCACCCTAACCTCGCCTTTATGGCCTATACAAACGGGACCTTGATCACGGAGGAGGTGGCCGACCGGCTGGCGGAACTCGGCACCTTGTCTCCGGCCATAAGCCTTGAGGGTTTCAAGGAGGTCACCGATTCCAGGCGGGGAGAGGGGATCTTCGACCAGGTCGTAGAGGTGATGGATAGGCTCCGCGAACGCGGCGTACTCTTCGGGGCGTCTGTCACGGTAACGCGGCAAAACGTAGAGGAGCTGTTCAGCTACGACTTCATCGATTTCCTCGTCGAGAAGGGCGCCGTCTACATATGGAGCTTTCATTACATCCCCGTGGGGCGCAATCCGGATCTAGACCTCATGCTCACGACCGAGCAGAGGTTGTGGCTGAAGAGGCGGGTAGATGAGTTGCGCGCCACCAGGCCCCTGCTGATCGCGGACTTTTGGAACGACGGGTACGCAGTGGGTGGGTGTATCGCCGGTGGGCGGATGTACCTTCACATCAACGCCGCCGGCGAATGCGAGCCGTGTGCCTTCGTCCACTTCGCCACGGACAACATCAGGGAGAAATCGCTGCAGGAGGTTCTGGCCGGACCGCTCCTCCGGGCCTTTCAGAAGCGGCAGCCCTTCTATCCCAATCACCTGGCTCCCTGCCCGATCATCGACAACCCGGAGATGCTGCGGGAGATAGTCGCCGAGAGCGGCGCTCATCCGACTCATCCCGGCGCGGAGGAGATACTGCGCGGTGAGACGGCGGCCTTCCTCGACTGCCGTGCGGCCGCCTGGCGCAGCGCAGCCGATAACCTCATGGCTGAGCAGGAGTCGAAGGTAGGCTAAGCCTGGGGCGCCGCTCATGCGGCGCCCCAGCCAAGGTCCCGCAATCGACGGGCGAAGAGCGGTCTCTTCGGGGTTGTGATGTATTACATTGGGAGAAAGGAATACTATAGGTGGCGGAGCAATTTTTTGGCGGATGACTCTATCAACAACAAAACCCTCGGGCTCAGTTTCGCGACGGCAAGCAGCTTTCCCAGCGGAATAGCCAAGGGTCTGCGCGGCGCGGAGAACCTTGACCGGCGCCTGCACTGTGTGTATAATATTAAGCGAATCAGCGTTCCACGATAGCTCAACGGTAGAGCATCCGGCTGTTAACCGGAGGGTTGCAGGTTCGAATCCTGCTCGTGGAGCAAAGGCTAGCGGTTAGGTTTTGTAGGTGTTGGGGGATTATATAGGTAGCTGTAGAGGGGTCCATAGCTCAGCGGTTAGAGCAGGGGTCTCATAAACCCAAGGTCGCTGGTTCAAATCCAGCTGGACCCACAAAGCTGCGAGTAAGTCCTAAAAGGACTTGCTGTTCGTTTTCCTGGGGGTATTGTCTGCGAGGCGTAAGTGGGTTATAATCGTTAGCGGTCGTGGCCCCATGGTCGAGTGGTTAAGACACGGGCCTTTCAAGCCCGAGACGGGGGTTCAATTCCCCCTGGGGTCACCAACGGGCGGTTAGCTCAGTGGGAGAGCGCTTGACTCACATTCAAGAGGTCACTGGTTCGAGTCCAGTACCGCCCACCACAACGAAACCCAAAAGCCGCAAGGGTTTGCGGCTTTTTGGTTTTTTGTCACAAGTGCCGAACAACCCCAGAAGTGTGCCTATAGTGTGCCAGCCAAAAGTTACCATCCTCAGAACAGCAGCCTCTCCAGCTTGTCCGCCGCCCGCTGCTGCAGGTCGGGCAGCACGTGGGAGTAGGTATCCAGGGTCAGGGTAACGCTGCTGTGGCCCAGCCGCTCGCTGACCACCTTGGGGTTCTCTCCGGCGGCCAGGAGCAGGGTCGCGCAGGTGTGCCGCAGGTCGTAAAGCCGTATATCTTCCGGCAGCCCCGCCCTCTTGAGTAACGGCTTGAAATGACGGCGGATCAGGTTGCGGTAATTCACCGGGCCGCCGTTCTCGTTGGCGAACACTAGGCCCTGGTCGTTGTATTCTTTCGCCCGCAGCTTCTCCTCCAACTGGTTTCTTCTGTGGTTCTTCAGGTCGATCAGAACGCTCTTGGGCAGGGAGATGACCCGCCTGCTCCCCGGGGTCTTGGGTTCTTCCAACCGCCCGTCCCGGGTCATGGTCCGCCTGATGCTCACCCGGCCCTTGTGGAAGTCTATGTCCTCCCACTTCAGGCCCAGGGCCTCCCCGGGCCGCATGCCCGTTGTGATCAGCAGGCTGAAGAGGGCCTGCCAGCGGCTGTAAGCGGCCTCTTCCAGAAACCTCTTCGCCTCCTGGGGCGATAAGGCCCGCATCTCCTTCTTCTTCTGCCGGGGAAGGTCCACATACTGTGCCGGGTTACGGGGCAACATCTGCCATTTAACGGCCTGCTCCAGCGCGTCTCTCAGGATTGAATGGGCGTAGCGGACGGTCCTGGCCGACAGTCCCTGCTCGCTCAGGGCGTTATAGGCCGCCTGGATCTGCGCCGGGGTCAGGTCGGTCAGCCTCGTGTCGCCCAGGTGGGGAACAATGTAGAGGCGAATCACGTCCTGATAGCTCTCAAACGTCACTTCCCGCACCCTCGGCCTGACGGCAGTCTCCAGCCACTCCTGGAGGTAGTCCTTCAGGTACTTCCGGCTCGGTTCCACAAGCTCGCCCGTATCTCGTTGCCGCAAGAGTTTGGTCAAGTACGTCTGGGCTTCCTTCTTGGTCCCGTGGACCACCTTGCTGTAGTATTTCCGCTTGCCGTTAGCGTCCCGGCCCAGAAACACGCGCACCAGCCATTTGTTCTTGCCGCGCTGTACCAACTGGCCTGCCATTCAGGTTCCCCCTTTCTGGTGTCTATTTCACGGTCCTCTTCTCGCGCCCTGCCCGCTCGCCAGCCTACCCACACCCAAGCGTGGGTGTCGGCGGAGTAGCAGGGCTCGAAGCACTTCGGGTAGCGCCGCCAGGGCATCCTCTCGCTCCCTCTCGCCCGATTGAGCCCCTTTATCTCCAGATTAGAGCCCCTTGCGCCCGATGTCAATATTATCTTGCCAGAAAATTGCGATGCATCGAAAGCCCGTAAGCCTTGAACGGCAAGGCTTTGCGTCCGCACATTCTTTAACGGGAATTCAGATCGCGAGACTATAGGGCCGATTCTGGGCCGCCTTTCCCGGCCCGCTCGACTCTCAATAAGGCGGCATGTTTCGGCCCGTCTGAAGGCGTCCTGACGCCTCCGGTAGCATCCTGCAGCCCTCCCCTGCCGGGGGCCTGCCCGGGAAGGATAGGTTTCCATGCTGTTCCCGGCCCGGGAAAAGCGGGAGTTCCCCTGCCTCTTCCCCGGCCAGGAAACAGGGATTTCCCGACGGGCTTCCCCAACCCTACCCGTAGGGATTTCCTCAAGGTGTCAACGGCCACTTAGAAGTGTCCACTTTCGGACAAGAAAAG
>DFND01000075.1 GCA_002375895.1 Firmicutes bacterium UBA3576 | reverse complement strand
GCCATAGATACGTTAGAGCGAGAGGTGTTCCGTGTTCGGGCCCGGGAGAAGATAAGGGGCTCGGCCTCGCGGACCTTCCAGCGCGGCCTTGAGATGATAGATGAGGCCCGCAACGTGGAGGAGACCTGGGAGAGCGTAGAGAAGTGTCTGGACCTCCTGGCCAGAATACCCCGTGACGAGGACGTGGAGCCTCTGAGAGTCGGAGTAGTAGGGGAGATATTCATGATCACCGAGCCGGCTGCCAACTTGAAGGTGCTCGAGCGTCTTGGGTCCATGGGGGTAGAGGTGGACAGGGCGGTTATGATAGGCGAGTGGATACGACAGCACCTCCTGCTGGACGCCCTACGTCTCAGGCGGAAAAAGGACCCAGTCAAGGAGGCGGCGAAACCCTATCTAGACCATTTCGTCGGGGGCGAGGGCCTGGAGAGTATAGGGAACTCCGTGCTCTACGCACGACGCGGTTATGACGGCATCGTCCACATCCTGCCCTTCACTTGTATGCCCGAGATAGTGGCGCGGTCTCTGTTGCCGCAGGTGGCCGCAGACCATGACATACCGGTGCTCACCCTGGTCCTGGATGAACACGCGGGTGAGGCCGGCGTTCTCACCCGTTTGGAGGCTTTCGTGGATCTTCTACGGCGTCGTAAGGAGCAAAGGAGGAGCTGCTGTTGAAGGGTTACCTAGGTATCGACGTCGGTTCTGTGAGCACGAACTTGGTGTTGTTGAATGAGGGCGGGGAAGTTGTATACGACGTCTACCTTCGTACCGGTGGGCAGCCCATCGAGGCGGTGAAGAGAGGGCTCAAGGAGCTTGAACAGCACATCCCCTCCGAGATGACCGTCGTGGGCGTGGGGACCACCGGATCGGCACGACAGCTCACTGGGGTCTTCGTAGGGGCCGATGTTGTGAAGAACGAGATCACAGCCCACGCCGTGGCGGCGCTGAGGATAGTGCCCGACGCTCGCACGGTCATCGAGATCGGGGGCCAGGACTCCAAGGTGATTATCCTCAGAGATGGCATCGTGGTGGATTTCGCCATGAACACGGTTTGTGCGGCGGGAACGGGCTCCTTCCTAGACCGGCAGGCGTCGCGCCTGGGCGTGCCGATAGAGGAGTTCGGCGTGCTGGCCCTGAAATCGAGGAACCCGGTACGTATTGCCGGTAGATGTGCCGTTTTCGCCGAGTCGGACATGATTCACAAGCAACAGGTCGGGCATAAGGTGGAGGATATAGTCAGGGGGCTGTGCCAGGCGCTGGTGCGTAATTACCTGAATAACATAGCCAAGGGGAAGGACCTGCAGCCGCCGGTGGTCTTTCAGGGCGGGGTGGCCTCCAATGTGGGCATGCAGAGGGCCTTCGAGGAGGCCTTGGGCGTGGAGGTCATGGTCCCGCGGTTTAACAAGGTCATGGGGGCTATAGGGGCGGCGCTGCTGGCTCAAGAGCAGATAGACCGCAACCCGCGACCGACGGCCTTCAGGGGTTTCGGCATCAGCGACCTTGCATACGATACAGGGAGCTTCGAGTGTCCTCACTGCTCGAACCGGTGTGAGATAATTGAGGTGTTCATCGACCAGCAACTGGTCGCCCGGTGGGGCGGACGGTGTGAGCGTTGGGACCGGGTTGACCGGGCGGTCAACGCTTGACAGGCCTCTCTCTGACGTGGTAGCATCGTTGGCAAATAGAAGGCCCTCCCCTGTGGGGTAGAGATATCTCAAGGGTTGGCTGAGGCACCCTGGGGTGCGTCTCTCTCCCACGCGGGGGAGTAGCGAGAGCGAACCGGCCGTTCTTCGCCGGTTCTTCTCTTAAAGGGGGAGAAACACGGTGTCAGAGGAGCGGAGCTTCTATTGGGGAGGCTGCGACGTGCTGTCGCTGGCCGCGGAGTACGGCACTCCTCTGTATGTGTACGACGAAGAGGCCCTTCGTACAGCCTGCCGGGAGTACAGGCGCGTCTTCGAGGCCGAGTTTCCTGACTGTGTCGTCGCCTACGCAGCCAAGGCCTTTTGGTGTAAAGCGATGGCTCAGTTGGTCCATGAGGAGGGGCTTCATGTCGACGTCGTCTCCGGCGGCGAGATACACATTGGCCTTGCGGCTGGCTTTCCCGCTCAGCACATGATATTCCACGGAAATAACAAGACCGCCACAGAGCTCAGGATGGCCCTTCTGGCCGGGGTGGGGAGGATCGTGGTCGATAACCTGGATGAACTTGAGTTGCTGTCTGAGCTCTGCCAGGCCACTGGTAAGAAGGCTCGGGTTTTGCTCAGGGTTGTTCCGGGGGTGAGGGCCGAGACCCACGAATTCATCCAAACGGGCCAGCGGGGCTCCAAATTCGGCCTTCCTTGGGACGATGGGTCAGCCTTCGCGGCTATTCGCCGGGTCGTGGCAGATCCCCATCTATCCTTCCTGGGCCTACACTGTCACTTGGGCTCTCAGATTCTAAACACTGCCCCTTTTGAGGAGGCCGCGAGGGTCATGGCCGGCTTCGTCAGGGAGCTCAGGGACTCGGGCTTCGAGGTGTTGGATCTCAATCTGGGGGGTGGCTTGGGGGTTTCGCATGTCCCCGAGGAGAGGCCTGCTTCGGTCGAGGAGATGGCACGGGCGTTAGCACAGGGCCTGGCCGAGCTGCCGCGGTCGATGTGGCCTAGGGTTATCGTGGAGCCCGGACGGTCCATAGTGGGGCAGGCGGGGATTACGCTGTATACCGTCGGGGCGGTAAAGAGGCGTGACGGCGAGGGGTACTACGTAGCAGTAGACGGTGGCATGGGCGATAACCTGCGTCCGATGTTATACGGGGCGCGTTATGAAGCCCTGGTGGCCAACAGGGTCACAGAGGAGGCGACGCGGGAATATACCATTGTGGGGAAATACTGTGAATCGAGCGACGTGCTTGTCGAGAAGGTGAAGCTGCCACCGATGCGGCGAGGTGACATCCTGGTTATCCCGGCGACCGGGGCCTATGCCTATGCCATGGCCAACGTCTATAACGGCAATCCACGCGCTGCGGTGGTGTTCGCTCGGGCGGGAAGGGCGAACCTGGTTGTCAGACGGGAGACCTACGAGGACCTCTTGGCCAGGGACCTGGGGCTTACCAAGGGGGAACGCTTTACCTCCAACGTGGGCAGGGGCACTCGAGCCGCCGGAAACTGAGAGTAGCTTGGTGGCAACGGCCTCCTATGATATAATTACCATGTTCGTACGGAGGGAGGTCGGGAAATGTTCAGTGGGGAAATGCTGTGGAGTTTGCCGGGGTTGCTGGTGGCTATCGTTTTTCACGAGTATGCCCACGCCAGGATGGCCCACGAGCTTGGGGACCCCACCCCGGCGTATACCGGCCGCTTAACCCTGAACCCCCTGGCTCACCTGGACCCCATAGGGCTCCTCATGTTATGGCTGTTTAGGTTCGGTTGGGCGAAACCGGTGCAGGTCAACCCCTACAACTTCCGCGACGCCAGGCGAGGTATGCTCCTGGTGTCCGTGGCCGGGCCCGGGATGAACTTGATCCTGGCCTTCGTAGCCCTGTTGTTCTTAAGGCTGCCCTTCGCGGACCTTCACCCCGCCATCTCGCGGATCGTCTGGTGGATTATGATGTACAACGTGTGGCTGGCTCTGTTCAACCTGATTCCGGTGCCGCCTCTCGACGGGTCAAAGGTTCTGGCCAGCCTCTTGCCGCCCTACCGGAGGGACATCATCGCCTTCTTGGAACAGTATGGGTTTCTGATCCTCATAGCACTCATCGTCAGCGGTATCGTGTGGCGGATACTGAACCCCTTGGCTCACTTCATCCTCGGGCTCTTTGATCTCCTGGTAGGCCTCCTTCTCTGGCCCTTCTGAGGCGCCTGGAACCACGTCGTGAGTGCCTATGACTAGGCCCGCGTCTGCCCGAGAACCGCTTGCACGAACCCTGGTCGGGGTTGGGCTCGTGTGTTCTAGCACCGTTCCCCCACATCTCCTTAAGCAGGTAAAGCCCGTAATGCTACCGGCTCTTCTCCGGTTGTCCCTCCTTGCTGGGGGAGAGAAACCAGCCGCCCATGGCGATGAGGATCATGACGACCCAGAAGGTGAGTTTCCACTCCGGCAGCTTGGCGAAGCCCTTCGGCAGGACGGCCAAGGCCGGATGGGAGAGAGTGTAGACGGCGAGCTTAATTCCCACCCACGCCACGATGAGAAAGGCGGCGGTCTCTAGTCCGGGCCTTCGATGTAGGAGCTCAACGAAGTAGGTGGCCGCAAACCGCATGATGATGAGCCCGATGATTCCGCCGGCCAGGACGACGAGAAACTGGCCTCCATCCATGCCTCCAACCTCGCCCAGATTGGTTGGGGGAAGAGTGACGGCTAGGGCCACCGCGGCCAGAATTGAGTCCACTGCGAAGGCGATGTCAGCTATCTCCACCTTCAATACCGTGAGCCAAAAGCCCGACCCGTTGGCAACGGCCTCTTCCTGCTCTCGAGCTGCCCGGTCTTTATGGAGAACGAACTTCCTGAAAAGGTGATTGAGGCCAATAAATATTAGATAGGCCGCGCCTATGGCCTGTAACTGCCATACATTCACGAGCTGTGAGATGATAAAGAGCGCGCTGAAGCGGAAGATGAAGGCCCCGGCTAAGCCGTAGAACAACGCCTTTCTCCGCTCCCTTTCGGGGAGATGTTTCACCATGATCGCCAGAACCAGGGCGTTGTCGGCCGCCAGTACTCCTTCTAAGCCAACGAGAACGATCAATACCCACCCGTATTCCAGTAAAATCTTCGATTCTCCTTTCTAATAGGGTTGTGTTTGGCTTGGCTGCCGCCCCTCCGACGGCAAAGCACTAAGAAGGGCTTCCCTACTTTTGAGAGAGAAGCTCGCTTCAGAGGCGATGTAGTGGGGTTCAAAAACGAGAGACCCCTACCATCGGTAAAGGTCTCGCCAGCAACCTGCGGTTGCCAATAAAGCCGGAGATGGTATCTCGTGGTGACGGCTTTATTGTACAGCTACTCCCCTTTCAATAGCATCATAAGCCAAGGACGTTATCCTGTCAATGCTGTTCCTGGCCAGGCTCCTGAAAGGAGAGTGGTAAACACCGAAGATCCATCATGAGCTCGATTTAGGCTAGCTTAGTTCATCTGTTCCGCCCATTCCCTTTTTCGACCATGGCCTGGAGGGTTTGGTGATACCAGGCGCCTTACGCTTGGCGCGAAGCCGGCAGAATGAAAGACCAAGGTACGGTCGGCGTACTCCCACCGTACCTCCGGAGAGGCCCTGACTCTCTCACCGTAGCTAGTCGCTCACCCCGTTGCAGTTACCGCTCCCGGGCCTCCAGGGCTTTTAGGTAGGCCTGGTGGGCTAGGTCAATGGCCTTACCCAGTGTCGCCAGGGCCTTCTGCGGGTTATGGAACCCCATGCTGTTTTCCGCCCCTACGAAGTCCCAATACCACTGGGCCTCCCGGTGGAGAGCGCGAGCCTCCTCCACCAGTTGAGGATCGTACTCGCCGGTCTCTACCGTTTCCGTCAACGCGAGGACAGCCTTTTCCAGGGTCCTGCCAGCCACATCCAACAGTTCAGCCACCCGGTCCTGGGTGTAAAGGACTCGTTCCCGTAGTTCCTCTGCTGACTGGCGGTGACAGGTGGTACAGGAATCCTCCAGGTGTCGCAGGGGACTGGTCCACCAATGGGAGGAGATCTTTGTGTTCCCCTCGCGCATGTAAGGCATATGGCAGTCCGCGCAGGATAGCCCGGCGCTCTGGTGGGTGCTACCCTGGAACATCTCATATTCGGGGTGCTGAACCTTGAGCAGCTGCGTGCCGGTCCCAGGGTGAGTCCAATCAGCAAAGCCGAGCTCCTGGTAGTAGGCGTAGATATCCTCCGGATCAAAGCCCTTATCCCAAGGGAAGGTGACCGCCTTGGTCGCGGGGTCAAAATAATATTCTACATGGCACTGAGCACAGACCAGGCTGCGCATATCCTGTACGGTGAAGTCCGCCTGGTCCTCGCCGAACCGTTCCAGGGCTCGCACCAGGGAGATACGGGTCAGCTTCAGCTGCATATCTTCAGGATTGTGGCAGTCGGAACAGCTGATGGCGTCGCTGACTTGCTCAGCGATAGCGTGGAAATTCTGCTTCCAGTAGGCGTCACCGTACTCGGCGATCAGGTCGGGCACCTGGGCTGACTTACAGGTCATGCAGGTGGCCAGGGTCTTGGGAGTGACTCGGTCGATTTCCAGGACGTCTTCCAGCGTATATACGTGACCCCGGTCCTCGTTGTATTCCTTGGAAAACCCATACCCCGCCCAGAGGGTCTTCATGTAAGGGTATATCTCCAACTTGTCGACCGGTTCCGAACCCCCGTAAACCGATGGTTCCGTCGACATCTCAAAATTCCGCTTGAAGCTGTCGTAATGCCGGGGATAGTAGACGCCGAAGTCCGCCGGATCGCGGGTGGTGGAATCTAGAACACCCAGCGCGGGTAATTCAGCGGTCGGGGGCTGGTTGGCTGAGTGAAAGACCCAGGCGGCGGCAAATCCCAAAACAACCAGCATCACGGCCAGTAGCACTTTGATTCCGGTGCGCATCCTCTTACCTCCCCTTAGCGTATGGTCTGCTGTGGGCTACGTAGCGATGGCAGAACAGGCAGTCTGGACCACCCCCCTTGGCCGTATCCCTCACCAGCGGCTCATGACAGCGGACACAGTTCTCCTGAATGAGCCTCCGTGATTCAGCACTGACCCGAATGGGGTCGGGGATATGTCCGGCGAGAAGTGCCGTAACGTGTTTGACCCCCGCCTTAACTTTTGAGACGGGGCCGGCGAAAACCCCATGGCTAACATGACAGTCGTTGCAGGTAGCCACGCCGGCGTGGGTGGACCGGATGTAACTGCTAAACTGCGGGCCCATCACGTGACAGGTTGCACATAGGGCCGGATCATCCAGGGCAGCTACCGCCCCGGATTGGAAGCCGGACCCCCCTCCCTCCCAGGGCCCTGCGACCATAATGGCCAAACCCGCAAAGCCGATCACCAGGCCTATCAGGACCAGCACACTGCGTCCGTGAACCACTCCAGCATCCCCTTTCGTCCTTGGCTCAGGTGTAAGTCATTATATATGGGGTTGCGTGTAATATATGTGAGAAGTATCACAAAAGCACCACCTGGCTCAAGAACTGGCATCTTACCCGGTGAGCAAGGGGCCGTGCCCGAGGAGGTCAAGACTCATTCCCTAAGAAGGGCCAAGGTGGGGGCTGGCCCCTTCCTCTCGCCGCAGAACCGGGAAAGACCGTTGCTGCTCCCTTAGGGCCGACCACGTAGTATGCCTTTTATGGCCAGCAGAGAGGATAAATCCTCCGTGAATCTTGGGTATAGCCCACGGAGAGCCGCTAGATGAGCTGTTACGCTTGCACTGTGATGCGGTCGCCGTCTCCACGGGTGGATTCGGGCCGTCTTGACTGACCTAGCCCTCCGAGCTGGTTTTATCCAGATGTGCTAAGTGCCGAGGGGCCTAGTTCTCTTCAGCGGAAGCCTCCTGCTGCCTTCGTGGATTTTCACCCTGCCTTGTGATAAACTGTTTTGGAAAAGATGGAGAGGAGGTTCTTGTGGGCACAGACCCATGTCTGAAAACAGCGCGTATACGGTCAGCCTGCCCGTTTTCGAGGGGCCCCTGGACTTGTTGTTGCACCTCATCGACGAGCAGGAGCTCGACATTTACGATATTCCCATAGCCCAGATAACTGAACAGTACCTAGCCTACGTCAGGACGTTACGTGAGCTCGACCTCGAGATGGCGGGGGAGTTCCTGGTCATGGCGGCTACCCTGATGGAGATCAAGGCCAGGATGCTTCTGCCTTCGCCCTCGGCCGAGGACGGAGCCGGGGAGGAGGCTGAAGACGCTGACCCCAGGGAGGAGCTGGTCCGCCGGTTGGTCGAGTACAGGCGCTTTAAAGCCCTCGCTCAGAGGCTGCACGACCTGGAGCGACAGCATATGTTGACCTATCCACGTGTTCCCCAGGCCGATGGGGAACAGGTATCCGACTGGGTGCCGGTGGAAGGGGTAAGCCTCCTCCAGCTGGTGTGCGCCTTTCGGAAGGTCCTGGAGTCGATAGAAGATGAGCACGTGGCCGAGGTCATTCGTGAGAAGGTCACGGTTACGCAGCGGATGCGCCAGATCGAATATCTGCTCGACCGGGGCGAAGGCTGCTTGACCTTTGTGCGTCTTTTTCGGGGAGACCGGACGAGGCTGGAGGTGGTGATCACCTTCCTGGCGCTGTTGGAGCTCATCCGACTCGGCAGGGTTCGGTGTGAACAGAAGAGGGCTTTCGGCGAGATTCGAATATTCAGGGCGCGGGGAGGAGACTCTCACGGTGAGGGTTAGGCAGTTACGTGCGGTGCTGGAGGCGTTGCTGTTCTCATCAGGCGAGCCGCTGTCCGCCGAAAGGCTGGCCGAGATAACGAGGGTGGATGTGGAACAGGTCCGCCGGGTGCTGATGGAATACGCGGAAGAATTGGCCGATGACGCGCGAGGGATCCTGTTGGTGGAGGTGGCGGGCGGCTACGCCCTGCGAACCAAACCTTCGCTTGCCGAATACGTTGGGCGGTTGGAACTGCCACGAGTGGCGCCGCTCAGCAATGCGGCCCTGGAGACGCTGGCCATCATCGCTTACAAGCAACCGGTCACTCGAGCTGAGATTGAGGAGATACGTGGGGTTAGGTGTGATGCGGCCCTCGCTACATTGCTTGCCCGCAGGCTGGTGCGCGAGGCCGGCAGGAAGGACGCCCCCGGCAGGCCCTTCCTGTACGTCACGACCCGGCAATTCCTAGAATACTTCGGCCTGCGCGACCTCGCCGATTTGCCGCCACCTGAGGAGTTCGAGGCCGCCGCAGCTCGGGATCAGGTGGGAACGGGTGAGGAGAGGGAATAAAAGGCAGCCGGCAGGGGAACATAACACAGGGGATCATCGTGGAGGCCTTGCTGGTAATTTCGCTGTTGATTGTGCCCCTATGGTTCGTCCCAGTTACGCTGGACGTCACCGTGGGGCTTTTCCATGGGCGACTGGCCCTGGATGTGGGGGTATGGCCAGCAGGCCTGGTCAGGGTCCCCCTGCCTGTGGAACGGGCGGTCAGGGCGGGCAGAAGCCTGGCGCTCCGGGTGTCAAAGCGCAGGGCCAGCACGGCCCGCGGACAGCTGGTTTCCGCGCTACGAACGGCTCTGAAGGTGGTCCGGCCCCTCAAACACCTCACACTGGACTCGGGGATCGTACGTTGTCCCAAGTTGGTCTGGTCGACCAGGGTCGGCGCGGGGGACGCCGCCCGAACAGCGGTGTTGGTAGGGTTACTGTGGGGAGTCAAGGGGAGCATAGTGGGCTACTTTACCCATGTTTGGGACTTTGAAGGTGAGCCGGAGCTCGCCGTCGAGCCTAACTACGACGAAGTGGGTATGGAGAGCACGCTTCACTGCATAGTGAAATTCCGCTTGGGTGATATTATAGTCGCAGCGGTGGCTTGGGCCGGGTCAGCTTTGCTGAGCTCGATGGGAGGAGCGAGAGGGATATGGAGGACCATCCCATTCAAGGATTGATGACCACCGCCATGGAGAGCATCATGGAGATGGTGGACGTCGGCACCGTGGTTGGAGAGGCCGTAGAGTGTCCCGACGGGACGGTGATCATCCCCGTGTCACGGGTAACCTTCGGCTTTGCCGCCGGCGGCGGGGAATACGGGACGGGCAACGGAGTGGGCCGTAACAGGGAGAAGGATAGGGCCCAGGAGGGGTCTGGCAGGGCCAGCCTTCCCTTCGGAGGCGGCAGTGGCGCCGGCGTCACTATCCAGCCCGTGAGCTTCCTGGTGGTCAAGGGGGATAATGTACGACTTCTGCCGGCTGATGGGGGAACGGTGGTAAACCAGCTTATCGACCTGGCACCACAGGTGGTCGAACAGGTCCAGGAACTGTTCAAGCGCGGAGACCAGGAGGAAACAGACAAGGCCGGGGAGAGAAAGGTGTGATGAAACCTAACGCGGCAGTGCGAGGAGGTTCCCTGTGCGCCCCCTCTGGAAAGGCTCCATAAGCTTCGGCCTGGTCAATATTCCCGTTCGGATCTTCCTGGCCACGCAGCGTAAATCCATCAAGTTCAACTACCTTCACGGGGAATGTCACAGCCCCGTCCAATACCGGAAATGGTGCCCCGTGTGTCGTGAGCAGCTGGAGATGGACGATATCGTCAGGGGATACGAGTACGCGAGGGGCAGGTATATCATCCTCGAGGAGGAAGACCTGGCGGCGTTACCCCTCGTGCCGGCCAGGACCGTCGAGATCTTGGACTTCATTAAGCTTTCGGAGATAGACCCCATATTCTACGAGAAGAGTTACTACCTTGAACCGGCTGATGGGGGGCAGAAGGCGTATTCCCTCCTTTACCAGACCATGAGGCGTTCGGAGCGAATAGCCCTGGGACGTGTTATCTTGCGTGCCAAGGAGTCTCTTGTGGCGGTCCGACCCTTCGGCGACGGAACCTTGCTCATGGAGACCCTTTTCTATCCTGATGAAGTCAGAGACGTATCGACTGTGGCTTATCCTCGCCCCGCAGAGGTCTCTATCAACTCCAGGGAGATGGAGATGGCCATGGCCCTGATCGAGAGGCTCAGTGTACCCTTTGACCCCAATAGGTACAGGGATGATTACCGGGAGGCGCTGTCTGAGGTAATCGAGGCCAAGCTCAGAGGGGAACAGGCCGTGGAGGCACCTCGTCCAGAAGTTGCCAGGGTGGCTGATCTGTTGGAGGCGCTGAGAGAGAGCGTTCGCGCGGCCGAGGCCCAGCGAGTAGAGGGGAGCCCTCCGCATTGACCTTTGACGACCTCGTGCGACGGGGGTTCAAACCTATGGAGCCCGTCCCACGGCAGGTCCCCTTCGACAGCCCAGACCACCTTTACCAGGTCAAGTGGGACGGGGTGAGGATGGTGGCTTTCGTGCGGGGGGGCTTCGTCAGGCTGCAAAACCGGCGGCTCAGGGATCGCACCAGCCAGTACCCGGAGCTGTCCCTTCTTCCCTCGCTGTTGCGGGTCGAGGAGGCCATCCTCGACGGCGAGGTCGTGGTGATCAGGGACCAGAGGCCGAGTTTCTCGGGGATTATCAGGAGAGACTCGGCGACCGATCCCCGTTCAGTGTCCCTGTTACAGCGTCGGCTGCCCGCGACTTACATGGTCTTCGACCTCCTCTGGTTTGAGGGCCGGGACATTACCGCGGCGCCCCTGACGGAGCGCATCTCCGTCCTGGGTGGAGTGCTCGAGGTTCACGAACCCGTCCTGCTGGTGGACAGCTTCGACAGTGGCCTCACGCTGTTCGAGGCGGTGAAGGCCAGGGGTTGGGAGGGCATCGTGGCCAAGACCAGGGCGGGACCCTACCTTCCGGGCCGTAGGAGCGACCACTGGGTGAAGATCAAAGTCACCAGACGAGGAGAATTCGTCATCGGAGGAGTATCGCTTAGTGGAGCGAGGATAACCTCTTTGAAGCTGGGCGCCTACGACGAGGCCGGCCGGCTAGTTTACGTTGGAAGCGCGGGGTCGGGCTTGAGCTGGGACATGGCGAACTCTCTGAAGGAGGAATTAACCCCAGTTAATGAGTCTCCCTTCATCAACCCAGTCGGCCTGGAGTCGGGCCACTGGGTGCAACCCGAGAGAACCGTACTAGTGCGCTTCTTCGAGTGGACAGAGGACCTGAAGCTTCGCGGACCAGTCATCGAGGGGCTGGGAAACCGGGACCTCGCGGAGTGCCTACTCCCATGAACCTTTACGTCGACGACAGGACGATCCCCCTGTCTAACCTCGACAAGGTGCTGTGGCCCGAAGACGGTATCACCAAGGCCGACCTCATCAATTATTTCCTTCAGGTTGCCCCCTTCATGTTGCCGCACCTTGAAGGCAGGCCGTTGGTCATAACCAGGTACCCGGACGGGATCTACGGTAAATCCTTCTATCAGAAGAACCGCCCCCCTCACACCCCAGAGTGGGTCAGGACCTTCCTACAAAGGTCACGAGACGGGAAAGCGATAGAGTACCTGATGGCTGAGGGACCTGCTACGCTCGTCTGGCTTGCTAACCTGGCCGCCATTGAGATCCACCCCTGGCTCTCCCGGGTTGATGCGCTGGAGCGCCCCGACCTGCTCATCTTCGACTTGGACCCGGCGGAGCCGGCCGGCTACCAGGAGTGTCTTCCCGTGGCACGCCTGCTGCGGCAGGTGTTGGAGGAATTGGGGCTGGAATCGTATCCCAAGACCTCGGGCGCCACCGGGCTACACGTCTACGTGCCGGTGGTCCCAGAACACTCCTATGAAGAGGTCCGGGGCTTCGTGGAAGCTGTGGGATATCTCCTGCGGGAAGCGCTGCCGGACCTGGTGACCCTGAAGAGGAAGGTGTCGGCCCGGAGGGGGAAGGTATACATCGATTACCTGCAAAACGTCCGGGGCAAGACCCTCGTGGCTCCCTATTGTCCGAGGCCCCGCGCGGGAGCGCCGGTCTCCACCCCGCTTATGTGGGAGGAGGTTTTCGCCTCAGGCCCCCATGACTTTACCCTCCGTACAGTGCCGGCACGGCTTAAGTTGCGCGGCGACCCCTTTGCGGACGCGGTAGGACGGAGCCAGGTCCTCCCCGAAAAAGTTGGGCGATTGCTATAGGACAATTTGAGTTTGTGTCGAAGGTAACTTTTGTGGGGGCAGCAGGGTAGGATTGTATGTGAAGGGGTCTTGTGAACTGCGCAACGTTAGAAGATGGAGATGTCAGCATGATGAAGTTTGAGAGGGGCTCAACGCGGCAGGAGATCCTTTTTTTACTAAAGATCCACAAGGCCATGAGTGTCGATGAGCTGAGCTCCCACCTAGGGATCACCCCTATGGGTGTCAGGCAGCACTTGACAATTCTTGAGAAGGACGGCTTGATCCGGTCTGAGAAGATGAGGGGAGGTATGGGCAGGCCAAGCTACATTTACTCCCTCACTGAGAAGGCCGAGAACCTGTTTCCCAAGCACTATGATGATTTCGCCAAGGAGCTCCTACAGGGTCTTTATGACATGCACGGGGAGAAGTTCGTTGAAGAGCTCTTGGAGCATCAGGTAGACAAGAAGGTCAAGGAATTGAGCCCGCTCATAAGCGGCAACGAGCTGGAGGAACGGGTCAAGGCCATGGTAAAGTTCCTCGAGGAACGAGGCTCCATGCCTTCTCTCGAGCGAGCGGAGGACGGCAGCCTTGTGATTCACAAGGCCAACTGCGCCCTGCACGCGGTGTCCCGGGAATTCCCGATCTTGTGTGCGGCGGAGCTGGAGCTGTTCAGCCGGCTGCTGAAGGCGAGGGTGGTTAGGGAGAAATGCATGGCCCACGGTGACGACGAATGTCTGTACCGCATATTTGTGGAATGACGAAGCCCCACGCGGGCTTTTTTTAATTGGTCATCATAGGATACGAAAAGATGAAGCCTGCAACGACCTTCGCTCCGGCTACCCTGCATCCCTACACAACCGTCAATGACCTCTCGGCCATTAACGATCATTACGGAACACAGGATAACCTTTGCTTGACCATCATCGATCCTTTACGCAGCCGTCTATGACCTCTCGGCCATAAACGACCACTACAGAACCGATGATGATCGTAGCTCGACCGTCACGGACCCTTGGGCGACCTACGACGGTCGACGACCTATTAGACCGTCGTAGATCGGGGCCGAGCCCGTGACGATCTGCGCGCCGGCTACTGCCGATCCCGGGCGAATCCGGCCCTCGCGGCTCGGTCCGAACAGAACCGACAGTAACCTTTGCTCGACCGTTATGGACCCCCTATGGAAGCCCATAACGATCTTCGCTCGGCCGTTGCAGACCTCGTATCATATTATCCCCACGAGCGACCGAATTATTTGCTTCAGCGCTGTCATCTTTTGCGTTATCGTCTAAACTCAGGGCACCTTTCATAAACATTTCCCAGGTTTCGGGGGAGGGGTGCCCATGCTTAACATCATATGGTTACTGCTGATCCTAGGCGGAGTTCTGGTGGCGGGCTTAAGCGGACAGGTCGAGGTGGTTACTGACGCAGCCATGACATCGGCCAGGCTGGCCGTGGAGTTCGTGCTCGGCTACATGGGGATCATCACCTTCTGGGTGGGCCTGATGAAGGTAGCCGAGGAATCGGGGCTAGTCCGGTCTCTGGCGGGGCTGATGCGGCCGGTGGTCGGCCTCTTGTTCCCCTCTCTGCCCAGAGATCACCCCGCCGTCGGCGCCATACTCATGAACCTCAGCGCTAATCTCTTGGGCGTCGGGAGCGCTGCCACGCCCCTTGGGTTGAAGGCCATGGAGGAGCTACAGAAGCTTAATGACGATCGCGAGACCGCCTCGGATGCCATGTGCACCTTTCTGGCCCTTAACACCTCCAGCGTCACCCTGATACCCGTATCGGTTATAGGCATTAGGGCCGCGGCGGGATCCGCTGACCCGGCCGAGATAGTGGGCACGACCATCTTCGCAACCTCCTGTTCCACCTTGGTCGCGTTGAGCCTTGATTATCTCTTTCGCAGGCTGGGCCAGCGCCGTGGGGGAGGGTCAAGATGTTCCTAGAGGTCATGGCCGCAGTGTCGCGCTGGGCTGTGCCTGTAGTCATCACCTTGATCCTGGCGTACGGCTTCTGGAAGGGCGTGAGGGTCTACGAGACCTTCATTGAGGGCGCCCAGGAGGGGTTCTGGATCGCCGTGAAGATCATCCCCTACATGGTCGCTATCTTCGTTGCCTTGGGCATCTTTAGACAGTCGGGCGCCATGGACCTGATGATCTCGGCCCTGGCCCCGATCTTAGGCCTGGCCGGTATTCCGCCCGAGGTGTTGCCCCTGGCCATAATTCGGCCTCTATCGGGGGGCGGAGCCCTCGGCGTCACCAGTGAGTTGATTCGCACCTATGGCCCAGACTCCTTCATAGGCCGGCTCGCCTCTACCATTCAAGGTAGCACGGAGACGACGTTCTTCATCTTGACCTTCTACTTCGGCTCAGTGGGGATCAGGCGCAGCAGACACGCTCTGGCGGTGGGGCTCCTCGCCGACGTCAGCGGCTTTCTGGCGGCCGTCCTGGCCGTGAACGCGGTCTTCGGGGGCGGCTAGAGGCGAGTGTGGGCCAGAGGAAGGAATGGCCATCCGGCCGGCTAATTGTTATACTAAGCCAGGGGGGCTGCCGGTGAGGCCTGAGAGACTGCAGAAGTACATGGCGAGGGCCGGCGTGGCTTCAAGGCGCAAGTGCGAGGAGATAATCGCATCCGGCAGGGTGAAGGTCACCACCTCGCCGTTGACCTTCACCCTGCCGGATGCG